>NZ_JBSFNC010000008.1:0-120301 GCF_053586895.1 Amycolatopsis sp. NPDC003731
AGCTCCGTCGAACGCTCGTAGTGCTGGCGCAGGTGCTCGTCCCAGCTCGCCACGACGAACTGCTCCACGAACAGCTCCGGCTCGTCCAGGTCGCGGTGGAGCCGCCACCGCGTCGCGCCGCTGCGCCGCCGGGCCCAGCCGACCGGCTGCATCGCCCGCTCGAACTCCGCGGCTCGCTGCGCTGGGACCCGCCATTCGACCTGGACCTGCACCGGACCGGGCACGGTCGCCGCCGGGGGTTCCGGCCAGTAGCGGGTCCGCCCCAGCTCGAAGGAGCTTTCGGGCAGCCGCAGTGCGCGCCCGCCGGCCAGCGCCGCGACGACCAGACCGGTACCAGGCACGGCGAACGCCGTCGCGAGCCCGGCGATGTCGGCGACGAAGCCCCACACCAGTGCGCCCAGCGCCTGGCCGCCCATGAACACCAGCTGGTAGTAGGCGAGCGCCCGGGCCCGCGTCCACGCGGGCAGCAGCAGCTGGGCCGCGGAGTTCAAAGTGGACAGTACGGCGATCCACGCGACGCCGGCGAGGAACAACGCCACCACCACCGCGGGGAGCGAGCCGGTCAGCCCGGCGACGAGGTCGGCCAGGCCGTAGAGCACCGTGCCCGCCGCGATCACGGTGTTGGTGCCGAGCACCGCCCGCAGCGACGGCAGGACGACCGCCGCGGTCACCGCGCCGGCGCCGAGGCAGGCCAGCAGCAGGCCGTAGCCGCCCGCGCCCAGGCGCAGCGGGCCGCGCGCGATCGACGGCAGCAGCGACCACAGCCCGCCCGCGAAGAGCATGAACGACGCCGAGCGGGCCAGCACCGTCGCGAAGGCCGGCGCGCTGCGCACGTACCGGGCGCCCGCCCGCGTCGCGGCGAGGAGGCGTTCCGCGCCGAGCGGGCGGTCGGCGCGAGGCCGCCGCCAGGCGAAGAGGACCGCGAGCACCCCGAGGAAGGAGACGGCGTTCAGCGCGAACGTCGCCTCTGCGCCGACACCGGCGATCAGCAGCCCCCCGAGCGCCGGCCCGATCGCGCGGGCGATGTTGGCGTTGGCGCTGTTGAGCAGCGCCGCCTGGACGATCTCGGCGCGCGGGACGAGTTCGGGCTGGATGGCCTGGAAGCTCGGGACCGACAGCGCCTGGCCGACGGCCATGGTCGCCGTGAGCGCCAGCAGCGAGCCCGGCGAGACGTGGTGCGCGGCGGTGATCGCGGCCAGCGCCGCGGCCCCGGCGAGCATGACGGTCTGGCCGGCCAGCAGCAGCCGGCGCCGGTCGAAGATGTCCCCGAGCGCCCCGGCCGGGACGACCAGGAGGAACACCGGCAGCGTCATCGCCGTCTGGACGAGCGAGACCTCCAGCGTGGAGCCGCCGAGGTCGCCCATCAGCCACTGGGCCCCGACGGTCTGCGCCCACGTGCCGACGTTCCCGGCGAACTGGGCGATCCACAGCGCCCGGTACATCCGGCGCCGCAGCGGTGCCCACGCCGTGGCGGCCGGCATCGTTCAGCTCGCCGTCACGGCGGTTTTGAAGGCCAAGCCGTCGTCATCGGCGTCGACCCGGACCGTGGCGCCCGGTGCGAGGCGGCCGTCGAGGAGCATGGTGGAGAGCCGGTTGTCGACGTGGCGCTGGATCGCCCGGCGCAGCGGCCGCGCCCCGAACTCCGGCTCGTACCCGGTCTCGCTGAGCCACCGGATCGCCGCGGGGGTGAACTCGACGGTGACGCCCTGGGCGTGCGCGCGCCGCTTCGTGCGCTCCAGCAGCAGTTCGGTGATCCGGTCGAGCTGCTCGGGCTCGAGACGGCGGAAGACGATGATCTCGTCGATGCGGTTGAGGAATTCCGGCCGGAAGCTCTCGCGCAGCCGCCGCATCAGCCGCTCGCGCAGGTTGCCGCTCGCGTCGTCGCGGGCCGGGCCGAAGCCGAGCGCGCCCTGCGTGGAGCTGGTGACCAGGTCGGAGCCGAGGTTGCTGGTCATGATCAGCACGGTGTTGGCGAAGTTCACGGTGCGGCCGCGGCCGTCGGTGAGCCGTCCGTCGTCGAGCACCTGCAGCAGGATGTTGAACACATCGGGGTGCGCCTTCTCGATTTCGTCGAGCTGGACGACGGAGTAGGGCCGGCGGCGGACGGCTTCGGTGAGCTGGCCGGCGTCGTCGTAGCCGACGTAGCCCGGCGGCGCGCCGATCAGCCTGCTGATGGTGTGCCGCTCGGAGTACTCGCTCATGTCGACGCGGATCATGTGCTCCTCGTCGCCGAAGAGGGCTTCGGCGAGCGCCCGGGCCAGTTCGGTCTTGCCGACGCCGGTCGGGCCGAGGAACAGGAAGCTGCCGAACGGCCGCCCCGGCTCGGCCAGCCCCGCCCGGGACCGGCGGACGGCTTCGGCGACCGCGTCCACGGCTTCCTCCTGCCCGACGATCCGGCCGTGCAGGTGCTTTTCCAGCTTCAGGAGCCGGTCGCGTTCGGACTCGGTGAGCCGGGCCGCCGGGACGCCGGTCAGGCGGGAGACGACTTCGGCGATGTCGGCGTCGGTGACCTCCTGGACGCGGTCCGGGGTGCGCCCGTCCGCCGGTTCGATCCGGGCCCGGAGCTCGGTGATCTCGTCACGCAGGGCGGAGGCGCGTTCGAAGTTCTCCTCGGCGATCGCCTGGTCCTTGTCCCGCTGCAGCTGCTCCAGCCGGGTCTCGAGGTCGCGGACGCGGTCGGGGCGGGTGCGGGAGCGCAGCCGGACGCGGGCGCCGGCCTGGTCGATCAGGTCGATGGCCTTGTCCGGGAGGAACCGGTCGGTCAGGTAGCGGTCGGACAGGTCCACCGCGGCCTGCAGGGCCTCGTCGGAGTACCGGACCTGGTGGTGGGCTTCGTAGCGGTCGCGCAGGCCGCGCAGGATTTCGACCGCGTCTTCGACGCTGGGCTCGGGCACCAGGATGGGCTGGAACCGGCGTTCCAGCGCGGGGTCCCGCTCGATGCCGGTGCGGTACTCGTCGAGGGTGGTCGCGCCGACGACGTGCAGCTCGCCGCGGGCCAGGGCCGGCTTGAGCATGTTCCCGGCGCCCTGGCCCCCGCCTTCGCCGCCGCTGCCCGCGCCGACGATCGTGTGCAGCTCGTCGATGAACACGATCAGCCGGTCGCGGTTGTCGCGGATCTCCTTCAGCAGCGCGGACATCCGCTCCTCGAAGTCGCCGCGGTAGCGGGTGCCGGCGACCATGGCGGTGACGTCGAGCTGGATCACGTGGCGGCCGCTGAGGATGTCGGGGACGTCGTCGTCGGCCAGCCGCTGGGCCAGCCCTTCGACGATCGCGGTCTTGCCGACCCCGGCCTCGCCGATCAGCACGGGGTTGTTCTTGGTCCGGCGGGACAGCACCTCGACGGTCTGCTCGATCTCGTCGTCACGGCCGATGACCGGATCGATCCGGCCGGCGCGCGCCCGCTCGGTCAGGTCCTCGCCGTACTGGTCGAGGGTGGGGGTGCTGGGCCGCGCGGGGCCGGACGGCCCGTCGGCGGTGCCTTCGTGGAGGCGGTCGCGGGTCGCGCCGGCCTCGCGCAGGCGGCGCCCTGCTTCGGAGTCGGGGTTCATCGCCAGCGCGAACAGCAGGTGGTCGGGCCCGATGTAGGAGGAGCCGAGCCCGCGGGCCAGCTGGTGCGCGTCGAGCAGGGCCCGCTTGGCCGCCGGGGCCAGCCCGGTGGGGGTCGTCGGGTCACCGTGGCCGCCGCAGTCGCGTTCGAGCTGCCCGGCCAGCTGCCGCGGGTCGACGCCGGCCCGCTCGAGCAGCTGGGCGGTCGCCGGGGTCTTGGCGGCCGCCCACAGCAGGTGCTCGGTGTCGACGTGCGGCTGTCCCCACGCGGCGGCGCGGTTGGCCGCCTCGGCGACCAGCGCCCGGGCCTGCTCGCTGAGCAGGCGGGTGATGTCGACGGAGTACGCCCGCCGTCCCGGCGAGGCCTGGCCGAAGAACTGGGCGAGGAACTGGTCGAGCGGGCTGTCGCCCTGTCCGCGGGGGAGGAAGCCGGTCATGCGGATGCACCGTCCTGAGCGATCGGGTACGGGCCCCGCGCCGGAGCCCATCGGCTGCGGCTACCCCGGCCGCCGGGGCACAAACGACACCCTCCCCGGGGGGAGTTTCCCGGCCCCTTCGGCGGGTAGCCGCCGGGGGTGCTCGACGTGCTGACCTCCTCCGCCGCGCCGCTGGACCTGCTGGCGGCGCGGGAACAGATGGCGCTTTCGCTGGGCTGGCACATCATCCTCGCCTGCCTGGGCGTCGGGATGCCCGCGTTGACGCTGTTCGCGGAGTGGCGCGGGTTGCGCACCGGCGACGAAGCCTACCTGGTCCTGGCCCGGCGGTGGGCCAAGGCGATGGGCGTGCTGTTCGCCGTCGGGGCGGTGTCGGGCACGATCCTCAGCTTCGAGATGGGCATCCTGTGGCCCGGCCTGATGGGCACCTACGGGCAGGTCATCGGCCTGCCGTTCACCATGGAGGGCATCGCGTTCTTCGTCGAGGCGATCTTCCTCGGGATCTACCTCTACGCCTGGGACCGCCTCCCGCCGCGGCGGCACCTGCTGGCCGGTGTCCCGATCGTCGTCGCCGGGGTCGCGTCGGCGTTCTTCGTGGTGAGCGCGAACGCCTGGATGAACCAGCCGCGCGGGTTCGACCTCGACGGCGGCCGGGTCACCGGCGTCGACCCGTGGGCGGCGATGTTCAACCCGGCCACCCCGCCGGAGACGATCCACATGATCCTCGCCGCGTTCATGGTCACCGGCTACCTGATCGCCGGCGTCTACGCGGTGGGCATGCTGCGCGGCCGCCGCGACCGCCACCACCGGCTCGGCCTGCTGATCCCGCTGACGTTCGCCGCCGTGCTCACGCCGCTGCAGATCGCCGCGGGCGACTACGCCGCCCGGTTCCTGGCCGGCAACCAGCCCACCAAGCTCGCCGCGCTCGAAGGCGTCTATCACACCGGCTCGCACGTCCCGCTGACCCTCGGCGGCGTCCCCGTCGGCGACGAACTGCGCTACGGCCTGGAAATCCCGAACGGGTTGTCGCTCCTGGTCGGCGACAGCCCGGGCACGGTGATCACCGGACTCGACCGGACGCCGGTGGCCGACCGGCCACCGGTGGCGATCGTGCACCTGTCCTTCGACGTGATGGTCGGCATCGGGTTCGCCCTCCTCGCGCTCGGTGCCTGGCTGGCGCTGGTGTGGTGGCGCCGCCGGGACGTGCCTCGCTCGCGGTGGTTCCTCCGTGCGGTCGCGGTCAGCGGCGTCGCCGCCTGCTGCGCGCTCGAGGCCGGGTGGATCACCACGGAGGTGGGCCGCCAGCCCTGGATCGTCTGGGGCCACCTTCGGACGGCCGACGCCGTCAACCCCGCGCCGGGGCTGCTCGCCGGGCTGGTCGTCGTGCTCGCGGTGTACGTCGTGCTGACGATCGGGACGGTGTACGTGCTGCGTCGCATGGCCCGCACCGACCGGCGCACGGCACCGCAGGAAGCGGGCACGCCGTCATGACCCTGGCCGACTGGTCCGTCGCCGTCCTCTGGGTCGGGCTGACGCTGTACGTGCTCCTCGCCGGCGCGGACTTCGGCGCCGGGTTCTGGGACCTCTTCGCCGGCGGCCCGGAGAAGGGCCGGGAGCAGCGGGAGCTGCTGGAGCACGCGATCGGGCCGGTGTGGGAAGCGAACCACGTGTGGCTGATCTTCGTGCTCGTCACGCTGTGGAGCGCGTTCCCGCCGGTGTTCGCCGCCGTGATGTCCACTTTGTACATCCCGCTGACGCTCGTGGCGCTGGGCATCATCATCCGCGGCGCGGCCTTCGCCTTCCGCAAGGCCAGCGACACCCCCGCCCAGCAACGGCTGTTCGGAACCGCGTTCGCGGTTTCCTCCGTGCTGACCCC
Organism: Amycolatopsis sp. NPDC003731; assembly: GCF_053586895.1. Classification (NCBI taxonomy): domain Bacteria; kingdom Bacillati; phylum Actinomycetota; class Actinomycetes; order Pseudonocardiales; family Pseudonocardiaceae; genus Amycolatopsis; species Amycolatopsis sp. NPDC003731. Next base: position 5,857 of record NZ_JBSFNC010000008.1, read on the forward strand.
CTTCTTCCTGGGCACGGTGGCCGGCGGCATCGCCTCCGGCCGGGTCCCGGTCGCGATCGCCGGCGGCGACCTGCTGACGAGCTGGCTGAACCCGACCTCGGTGCTGGGTGGCGTGCTCGCGGTCGGTGCGGCCGCCTACCTGGCCGCGACCTACCTCTGCGCCGACGCCCGGCGCGCCGGGAATCCCCGCCTCGCCGAGGTGTTCCGCCGCCGGGCCCTGGTGACCGGGCTCGCGCTCGGGGTGATCGCGGCGGCCGGGATCCCGGTGCTGGCCACCGACGCCCCACGGCTGTTCGACGGCCTGACCCACCGCGGTCTCCCGGTCGTCATCCTCTCGGCAGTGTCCGGCGCGGTGTCACTGGTGTTGCTGCTGCGCCGCCGGTACCTGGCGGTGCGGATCACGGCGGCTCTGGCAGTGGGGACCCTGCTGTGGGGCTGGGCCGTCGGGCAGTACCCGTACCTGCTGGAACCGGACGTCACCATCGCCGAAGGCGCGGCCACGCCGGCGGTGCTGTCGGCCACCCTCGCCGTCCTGGGAGCCGGGGCGCTCGTGCTCGTCCCGTCCCTGTGGTGGCTGTTCAGCCTGTTCCAACGTCCCGCCGGCATCCGGCCGTCCCCGGCCGAGTGGAAACGACAGGCCGGGTAGCCCCGAGGACGGGGCCTCCGAATGCGACGAAACGCGCACTGTGGCGGGGCCTCCCCGTCGGCGCGGCAATGCAGCGCCATGTCCGAGCTGCGGCAGGCCGCTCGGAGGACGCCATCGCCTTGATCCTGCGCATGAGCAAGGGCCGATCCGTTCCACGGACACGTCCGGGGCCATGAGCAAGGAGCCGCCTTTCGCCAACCGATCCCGACATCACCCGGTCAGGTTCGGCCGCCTTCCGGTCCGTCCAGCGGACCGCTTGCCGCTGCGGGGAACGCCAACCCTCGCCGAGCAGGCTGTCGACCGCGGCCAGTCGCTGGTAGAGCGTGTTGACGTGGATCGCCGGAGCGGTGGCTACCGGGCGCGCGACGGCCATGATCGAGGAACCGCAGCTCCGCTTGCCCGCGCACGGGGCGTGTCGGGCAACGATGGGAGCCGAGACCGAGGGAGGCCACCACGAGCACCGAGTATCGCGGGTCCAGGCCGGCCACCGTGTTCAGTGAGGGAATCGGACGCACATTCGTAGCATCCCTGCGCGGATGCGTGTTCATGCGATCGCCATAACGCTGCATCGCAGCCACACACCAGCCGGTTCAGGTCAGCGTGGCGATCGCCAACGAAATTGTTCGATGCCCGCACCTTCCTGCCGTGCCACCCTCCTGCGCCAGCGCGCACTGCGCAGCCGGCGCGGAGGGAAGATCGTCGACGGGGCGGTCGGCGAACGCCTCGCGGTGAAAGGCACGCTTCAACCCCGCGAACAGCATCTTGGCCGTGAAAAGCCCGCGCCGGCATCGCGATCGCCTACCGCGGCTTGGTGGCGAACCCGGCACCCTGCGGAATCTGTCACTGCACCTCGGCCGACGTCCACCCGTTCTTCCGACCCGAACCGGCGACCAGCCCGGACAGATACTCCCAGCTCGTCTGCCTGCGCGGTCACCAGGCGCCTTTTGCGACCCACTCAAGCCCCGCTAAAATCGAAAAAAATTCACGACTTCAGTCAAAAGTTGTCCACTTAGAGGAGATCATCGATCCACTTTCTGTTTCTCATTGCTGTGAGTACTCTGAACCTGGTCCGGCATGTGCCCGAGGGTCTAGGAGGGGTGGGCATGGACATGGTATCCGCCGCTGCGATCACTTCGCTTTTGGTGAGCTACGGCAAACATCTCGCCGGTGTCGCGAGCGACGCCATAGACGACGGAGTCACCCGGGGGCTGCGAGCCCTGTGGGAAAAGGTCCGCATCCGATTCTCCGGTGACGAGCAGGCGTCCGGCGCCCTGGCGCGACTCGCCGAACAGCCGGAAAACGAGCGCCGACAAGGCGCCGTAGAAGATCACCTCGACGATTTCATGTCGGCCGACCGCGATTTTGTCGAAGCACTGACGAAGCTCGCCGATGAAGTGAAAACCGCGGGGTACGGGACCATTCAGGTACGGGATGCCGGAGCCGTCGCCCTGGGCGGGAACGTGTCCATCAAGGGCACACATCACGTAGCCGGCCGGGATGTCATCGTCGGCATGAACGACCCTGCACCGGGCTCATGACATGGCCACCATAAAAGTATTCGGGCGGGCCGGCGCCGCGCTCGTCGTCCTCGTCGCACTGACCTCTTGCGGGCACAAGCCCGCCGCCAAGCCTCCGGACGGACCATCGCTTCCCGATCTCTCCGTCAGCGCCGCGCCGACAGATCCTTCGGTGGGAGCCACCGCGGAAGCGGGCAATTCCTCACTGACGCCGGGATCGCCCGTGCCCGGGCACCCCGGCAGCACATCGACCGGCGGACCGGCATCGAACCAGTCGTCCAAGCCCGGTCCAAATCCCGGCCAGACCGCTAAGCCCGCCGGCCCCGGAACGCCGGCGAACGCATGTGGCACGCCGCCGACCGGACGCGCGCCGGACGGCCGGGCGCAGCAGCGGATCGTCTTCCCCCCGCCGGGCGCCCACCAATGGCCCGACACGCAGGTGACCATGCGCGCTTGCGCGACGTCGGGCCTGCCCGTCACCTACCAGTTCCAGGACGGCGGCCGTGAGAGGTCCTGCCGGGTGTCCGATCCCGTGGGCACCACCTTCAGATCACAAGGGGTGCCGATCACCTGCCAGGTCACGGCCACCCAGGCCGGGAACGCCGCCTTCGCCCCGGCGGCGCCGGTCACTGCCCCCTGGGCGGTGAACAAACTGGTGATCACCTACGGCGTGGTCGGTTCGACGGGAACTCTGACCTACTCGGCCGCCAACCCGAAAGTAACCATCCAGGTGCGCCTGCAGGCCATCCACGATGTCCCGCGTGTGTTCATGTCGAAGCAAGCGACCGGAGCGTGCTCCTTCACGAATGACCATGAAGAGCAAGTCGGCGGAGCCGGCGGCAGGGACATCGTCGTCAACGTCGAAATGACACTGGCCGCCCAGGGCGACTACTGCGACGTCCGCTTCAGCGTGCACGTGGATCAGGTCATCGACGTCGATCCCGTCATAGGCGCCAGCCGCCACTACACCGTCAAGAGATGAAGCGGGGAGACGATGAGGCGGCCGGGCTGGCGTCGGTCGAAAACGCCGGCCCGGTCGTCCACGGCGGCGACCTCGAAATGACCGGCGCGCTGGTGGCGGGCCGTGATCTCACCATCCACGGCCCGATCCACCTCCTGGCCGACGACGGTCCGCCCTTCGGCGACCTGGCCGCTCGGCCCGGCCGATCCTCCGATGTCTGTCCGTATCCCGGGCTCGAGGCCTTCGACACCCGGTCAGCCGCGTACTTTCACGGCCGCGACGCCGATGTCGACGCCGTGCTTGCCCTGCTACGCAATGCGTCGCTCGTCGCCGTGGTCGGCTCCTCGGGCAGCGGCAAGTCGTCACTACTGTCCGCCGGCGTGCTTCCCGCGCTCGCCCAGGGAAAAATCGCGGGCTCGAAGGCGTGGCGGGTCGTGCCGGTCCGTCCAGGTAGCCAGCCGGTCGAGCACCTGGCGACCGCCGTAGCCGAGATCACCGGCGCAGAACCGACCGAAATCACCACTGCGCTCCAGGCGAATCACGCCGGATTCGCCACCGTCGTCAGCGAGCCCGCGATCTGGGTCATCGACCAGTTGGAAGAGGTGTTCGACCCGGCCGTGGACGCCGGCTCCCGGGCCGTCTTCCTCACCGGGATCGCCAAGATGCGCTCGGCACCCGGAAGCAAGGTCATCCTGGCCCTCCGATCGGACTTCTACCAGCACCTCGACCAGGAGCCGGCGCTCGCCGCTGCGGTCGCGGAGGCGCAGCACCGGGTGCTGCCGATGGGCCCGCAGGCAATCCGCGACGTGATCGAAAAGCCGGCCCAGCAGGTCGGATTGCGGGTGGAGCCCGCACTCATCGAACAGATGCTGGCCGACACCCGAGCCGCCGACAACGCGCTGCCGCTGCTGTCCTACGCGCTTGAGCAAACATGGCGGCGTCGGCACAACGGCTGGCTGACACTCGCCGAATACGCGAAAGCCGGCGCCCTCGAAGGGGCCATCGACCGAGCCGCCGAACGGGTCTGGGAGCGGCTGGGCGACGACTACCGGGCGACGGCTCGGCGAGTCATGCTCCGGCTGTCCCACCTCGGCGACAACGCCATCGCGGTACGACGCCAAGCCCGGCTCGAGGACCTGGTCACCAATGCTGACAACGAAACCACCGTCCACGAGGTCGTCGACCGGCTGGCCAACGCGCGAATCCTCACCACCGGTGAAGACCCCTCGACCCGCGCGCCGATCGTGGACATCACCCACGAAGCCGTTTTGCGCGCCTGGACACGACTGCAGACCTGGCTGACCGAAGATCGAGACGCCAAGCGTGCCCAGGATGACCTCAGCACCGGCGCGGCCGCGTGGGATCGGCACGGGAATGACGCGGGCTACCTGCTTCGCGGTGCCCGGCTCGCTGCCGTCGACGTCGCGCGCCGCGCGGGCGATCTCACGGTCAACGACACGGAAAGCCGCTTTCTTGCTCTGAGCCGGCGGCTCGAGCACCGGCAGCGGTGGCGGTCGCGTCTGCTCGGACTCCTCGCCGTCGGGCTGACCGCCGCGATCACCCTCACGTTGGTGCTCGTCGGCCAGCAGCAGCAGATCAACCACGGAAAGACCGTCGCGGATGCGGTATCGCTCGCCGCCCAATCGCGTTCCGTCAGTCCGCAAGAACGGGATCTAGGCGCCGTGCTGGCCGTCGCCGGAGCACAAACCGACGACAACGCAGTCACCCGGGCAGCCGTCCAGGACGTCGTCACGGCGCGCAGCGGCCCACTCGCCTACCTCCTGCCAGGCGGACGCCACGCGACGACCGTGAGTTCCCGGTTCACCGAAAACGGATCCGCGGTCGTGGGCACCAACGACGGCGAAGTGTGCGTGCTGTCCCCCGCCGACGGCCGGCAAACCAGCCCATGCCTCGACGGCCACCGCTCGAACATCAGCGCCATCACCACCGCCGCCGGCTTCGTCGCAGCCGCCGACGCCACCGGCCTGGTGACCTTGCACCGGCAGGGCAAAGCAACACCGATCCGCTCCGTGCTGGCCGCCTCCACCGTCGTCGACGTCGCACTCGACCCGACCCACGACCAGGTGCTCGCGGCTACTCGCTTCGGCGCCGTCGAACGCTGGCCGCTGACCGATCGAGGCACAGCATTACCCGCCCTCTCGAACAGTTCCGGCGTCGTCGCCCTCGCCGTGGCCGACCAAACAGGCCAAGTCTTCGCCGTCACAACGGACGGGGCGGTCAAGCGCTGGAACCTCGGCGACGGAGTCGAACTGCCTGCTCTCGCCGACCCTGGAACCGTGACCCCGAGCACGTCCATTCGGTTGGACATCGTCGGCGGTACCCGGCTGGTGACGGTGGACGGAACCCGGATCGGCGTCTGGGACCTCCGCACCACGCAGCCGCCGACGTGGACCGACGCGCCGGGTGGCACCGCCGTGACGGCGAACCCCGACGACGAAACCGTGTACGTCGGAACCGCCACCGGAGCCGTCACCGCGTGGCGTCTCGCGCCCGGCCCACTGGCCATCGACCCGATCCGTTACGGCCTCGCCCCACCCGTCGTCGCGCTCGCCGCCCGCGGCGACTTCCTGGTCGGAGCGGACCAGAAAGGCCGCGTGATTTCCTGGGACCTCAGCGAGCGGCGATCCCCGGCAGCCGCCCTCCGAGCCGAGGCGCCCGGGCCGATCCAGACGGTCGCGAGGAGCCCCGAGGGCGAGATCGCGTCTGGCGGCGCGGACGGCGTCGTCCGGGTAACCCGAGGAAGCACCACGGCCGAGGCCCACGCATTCGGCGTCCCGGTGGCTCACCTTGCCTGGGAAACCGACGGGAAGATTGCCGTCGGTACCGACCGAGGGGCCGTGGACGAACTCGATCCGGCCACGGGCGCGGTGCACTCACTTCTCGATCGCCCGGGCACCAGCGTCAGCGGCCTCTGGGCCGCTCCGGGAGGTCTTGTCGCGGCGTTCAGCGATGGTCAAGTGGTCTTTCCCGGCCGGGCCGGAGTGACCTTCCCCGCTTCGCACGCTCCGGTGACGGCGCTGGCGATGAATGCCGACGGAAGCACGATCGCCGTCGCCTCCGGCGACGGCCTTTCCGGTCCACCCACGATCTCTGTGGCCGAAGCAGGCGACGGCTTCCACGACGTCCGGGCGCTCAGCGGCCACACTCTGCCGATCACGAGTCTCGCGTTCAGCCCCGACGGCGAGTTCCTCGCCAGTGGCAGCGACGACACGACAGTCCGTGTCTGGGCGCTGGACGGCGGTTCGGCGAAAAGCGTCCTGCACGGCCACACGGACATGGTCCTCGCGCTGGCCTACACCCCAGACGGAAGGACACTGGCGTCCGGCAGCCAGGACGGCACGCTCCGTTTGTGGGACGTCGAGAGCGGTCTCCAAACAGGTCACCCATTGCAGTTCGGCGACGGCTATGTGTGGTCACTGGCGGCCTCAGCCGATGGCGGAACGCTTACCGCCGCCAACGGCAACGCAGTGGTCGACTGGCCCTTCAGCCAGACGGCGTGGGTCAATCGTGCCTGCGGGCTGGCCCAGCGCACGCTGACGGACGAGGAACGGACCCGGTACCTGCCGGCCGGAGCCACCGTCAGCCCCTGCGGCTGAAATCGACGAGCGCGGTGGTCAACGTAGCCGACCCACGGCTCGACCGACGCCGCTGATTCGGCGGGACCGGTGAACTCTACGGCCATCAAGATCGAACGGCGTTCAGGAGCCCGCGGATAAGAAGCAGGGGATTCGTGCGGCGCCGCTCACCACCGGGATGACCGAGCCGCCGTCCTGCCATCACTTTCGGACCTCGGCAAGGTGGTCGCGCTCGCGACGCGGCGGACGACCGCGACACCGAACGCGCCGCATGCCGTTACGGGGAGACCCGGGCGGTACTGGAGGCGACAGCCGTCGAAGAGCGCGATATGGACGAAGCACTCGTGCTCGCTTACGGAGGGGACAAGGCACCACCCCGTGGTGGACAGGTCTCAGTCCGCCATGGCAGGCGCTCGCGGCCCGGGCGCCGGTCGCCCACCTCGCAACGCACGACGTCCTGGACACCGACTCACCGCTCGGTTCGGTGGTCCTGCTGGCCACCGGCGCCGCCTTGACCACCGCGGACCTCGTCGGTGAGCGGCTCGGCCACGGGCCGGTCGTGGTGAGCGCGTGCCACACCGGCGAGGGAAACGTTCTTCACGGAGACGAACTCCTCGGGCTCAGCAGAGCTCTCTTCGCCGCCGGAGCGCGTTCGGCCGTGGTCACCCTCTGGGCCGTGTATGACCGGTCGGCGGCCGTCATCCGCCCGGCTGGCGCGTACGAGTCGGGCGCTCGACCGCGCCCTGCAGGTGTGCCGCACAAGCCGAGGCCGAGGATGGTGGGCTCTGCGCGGCGGGCGGCACGGCGCCGAAGGCGATGGACTTTGCTCATGTCGGCGAGCGGGCCAGGCGGCGGAGCCGGCCCCGGTCCCGCTGGCTGGTCGCGGTGTGCGGCGTTTCCCTGAGGCTGAGCCCGCACGGTCCCGTCCACCAGCCGGCGGCGGGATCGTGCGGAGCGCCGTCAGCCCACCAGCTGCTCCGCAACCGCGTCGCGGTGTGCGTGGAGCGGCTCGCTGCACTGGCTTGGCCCCGGGAGGCAGATCTGGATCTTCACCCGGTCGAAGCCGCCGACCACGTTTGTGCTGAGCGAGACGTCGAACGGCACGTCCGCGCCGGGGCGCGCAGTGCGGGTGTCGCTGTCGACCTTGGTGCTTCCGGCGTAGGCCTCGAAGTACACGGTCGTCCCGGAGGTGGACAAGGACCTGATCTGCCCCTGCACCAGCGCCGAGCGATTGCCCCAGACGATGCCGCCGTTGGACTGGGCGGGACAGGGCGCGACCGGGACACACACGATGAACTCGTCGTTCGGCCAGGTGGCGGCCGGGCTCGCGGTGGCGGGCGTCGACGCCGTCACCAGCGCGGCGGCGACCACCCCGCCGGTCAGCAGAAGTCGGGTCATGAGCCGGATCCCCTTCCCGGGGCCCCGGGCGGTCCGGAGCCTTCAGCGACGTCCACGCCCGAACCCGCGAAGCGGTTGAGTCTGCACGCTGCCGGGCCTCCGGCCACGCCGAACACCGCTGTCGCTCGACACGGACAGTCGCCACGACCGCACCAGTCGCACTCCAGTCCACCCCGGGCACGGGTGCCCGGGTCGCACCGGCGAGCGTTGTCGGCGGTGATCGTATCGCTTATCGTATACGACGCTGCATCCTCCCGACGCTGCGAGGTGACCCGTGCCTGCCCCGACGACCCTCATCGCCCGCGACTTCACCGAATTCCGCGCCGCCGTCTCCCAGTCCTTCGTGCCGCTGCACGTGACCGCGGGCGGTGACGGCTTTCGCGGCCGGATCCGCTCGTCAGCGGCCGACGACGTGCAGGTTTCCGAGGTGACCGCCTCGCCCCACGTCGTGGAGCGGACGCCGGAGCTGATTGCGCGCGGCGAGCGGCGCTACTACAAGCTGAGCCTGATCCTGGCCGGCACCGGGCTGCTGGTGCAAGACGACCGGCAGGCCGTGCTGCGCCCCGGCGACGTCGCCCTCTACGACACGCACCGGCCGTACTCGCTGGTGTTCGAAGAGGACTTCCGGACCCTCGTCGTGATGTTCCCGCAGCGGCTGATCGACCTGCCCACCGAGCTCGTCGGGCGGCTGACCGCCGTCCGGATGTCGGGCAAGGAGGGCGTCGGCAACGTCGTCGTGCCGTTCCTCGCCCAGCTCGGTGGCAACCTCGAGCAGCTGGCGGGCCCCGCGGGCGCGCGGCTGGCGCACAGCGCCGTCGATCTGCTGTCCACCCTGGTCGCCACCGAGCTCGACCTCGCGCGCGCGAACGCCGACCCGCACCACGAGCTGATGCGCCGCATCCGCGCCCACATCGACGCGAACCTGCAGTCCACCGACCTCACCCCGGCGCGGATCGCCGCCGAGCACTTCATCTCGACCCGCCACCTGCACGGGCTGTTCCAGGAGCAGGGCACCACGGTGTCCGGCTGGATCCGCACCCGGCGGCTGGAGCACTGCCGCCGCGACCTGCTGGACCCGGTGCACGCCGGCCGCCCGGTCGCGGCCATCGCCGCGCGCTGGGGGTTCGTCGACGCCGCGCACTTCAGCCGGGTGTTCAAGAGCGCGTTCGGCCGGGCGCCGAGCGAGGTGCGCCGGGAGTTGACCGTGAGCGTCCGGTAGTTGCCCGCCAGCGCGTGACCGCTCGCCCGGATCCCGGGGCCGCCCGACGATGAGGCCATGCCCGAAGCCCCCTCCGACGACTGGCGCACCTACGACGAGTTCGCGGCCGGCATCGCCACCTACCGCCTGCCGAACGCCGACCTCACCGGCCGGGACGTCACGATCACCCTCGACGACGGCGAAATCCTCGCGCTGACCTTCAAAGACGCCGGGCACGTCATGTGCAACGGCGTCGAGGACCCCTACGACGCCGTCGCCGTGCGCGACGACGTCTTCTTCGTCAACCTGCCGCTCACCAGCGTCGACGGCGAAGCGCTGACCGTCGTGTATTCGACGGCGACCCACCGCGCGCTCGCCGTCCGCTCGGTGATCGGTGCCGAGGACGTCGAGGGCGTTCCCCGCGTTTCGCAGACCTTCCGGGCGGGTGTCACCGACGGCGGCGCACCGTCCGGGGCCGTGCCCGGGCCGTCGCGCGACCTGATCGGCAAGCGGAACCTCTACCGCTACAGCCCCGACCACCTGTACGAACACGTCTACGTCTCTTCACAGCGCTACGCCTGGCAGTGCCTGGAAGGCGTGCAGCGCGGCCACGGCGACATGGACCTCTCGACGGTGTGGAAGTTCGCCGACGGGCTGTACCTGTTCTGCTTCCGCGAGTTCCGGATCGCCGTGGCGAGCGTCTGGCTGCACGACCTCGGCCACGCCCTGCGCACCACCGGCGTGTTCCTCGGCCTGACCGGCGACGGGCGGTCCGAGCACTCCCGCGCCGGCGGGCACATCCATCCCCTGGGCGCGGTGGCCTACCCCGACGCCCAGCCCGTCTGAAGGAGCCACTCGTGTCCAATGTGGACGTCATCCGCGCGCACTACGCCGCCAGCGACGCCGGCGACCTGCCCGGCATGCTCGCCCCGCTCGGCCCCGGGACGACGTGGACGGAGGCGGCCGGGTTCCCCTACGCCGGCACGTACACCGGCCCGGACGAGGTGCGCGAGCACGTGTTCGAGGCCATCGGCCGGGACTGGGACGGCTACCGCTTCACCCTCGGCGACCTGCTCGACGCCGGGGACGCGGTGGTCGGCGTCGGCACCTACACCGGCACCCACCGCCGGACCGGCCGGTCCTTCACCGCCCGTGTCGCGCACCTGTGGCGTTTCGCGAGCGGCGAGGTCGTGTCTTTCGAGCAGATCGTCGACTCCGCGCCCGTCGTGGCCGCCCTCCGGGAGCAGCAATGAGAAAAACCTCGCCCGTACTCGCGATCGCCGTCCTGCTGGCGGCCGCGGGCTGCGCCGGTTCCGAAGCAGGCGCGAACGGCCCGATCGTGGTCGGTTCGGTCAACGCGCTGTCCGGCGCGGCCACCTTCCCGGAAGCCTCCGCGGCCGCGAAAGCCGTGTTCGACGCGGCCAACGCGGCCGGCGGGGTCAACGGCCGCAAGATCGAGTACAAGGCGATCGACGACAAGGGCGACCCGGCGGCCGCCGCGGCGGCCGCCCGCGAGGTGGTCGGCGGCGACCAGGCCGTCGCGCTCGTCGGGTCGTCGAGCCTGATCGAGTGCGAGATCAACGAGAAGTACTACGAGCAGCAGAAGATCCTGTCGATGCCGGGCATCGGCGTCGACCCGGCGTGCTTCTCCAGCCCGAACATCGCGCCGGTCAACGTCGGCCCGTTCCACGACATGACGCTCACCCTCCTCTACGGCTCGGAAGTGCTGAAGCAGGACGACATCTGCGCGTTGCTGGAGATCGCCGGCAACACGCTGCCGGCGTACCGGGCGGCCATCGACGAGTGGACGAAGATCACCGGCAAGAAGCTGAAGTACGTCGACTCGACCGTGCCCTACGGCGGATCGGACTACACGCCCTACATCGTCAAGGCGCGGGCGGCGGGCTGCAAGGCGATCACCGTCAACCCGGTGGAGCCGGACTCGATCGGCCAGCTCAAGGCCGCGCAGGCGCAGGGCTGGACCGACGTCACCTGGCTGCTGCTGACCAGCGTCTACAGCGAGAACTACGCCAAGGCGATCTCGAACGCGGGCGCCGGCGTGTACGTCCCGGCCGAGTTCTACCCCTTCACCGACGCCGCCGCCCCGGCCAACACGGACTGGCGGGAGCTGATGGCGAAGAACCGGATCCCGCTGACGTCGTTCAGCCAGGGCGGCTACCTGGCGGCGAAGTACTTCCTCGCCGTGCTGCGCGGGATGAAGGGCGACATCACGCGCGAGACGGTGTCGAAGGCGCTGCGCGAGATGAAGCCGATCAGCGACCCGATGGTCGGCACGCCGTACGTGTTCGGGCCCGCGCAGGCACACCACGACAACACCGCGGGCTGGCCGATCAAGCTGGCCACCGGCGCCGGGAAGTGGGAACTGGCCGCGCAGGACTGGCTCCGGATCCCGAAGCAGTAGGAGGACGTTCATGCTGCAGGGCGCTTTGGCCGGGCTGGCCGCCGGCGGGCTCTACGCGGTGCTCGCGGTGTGCCTGACCCTGATGTCGCGGCTGGTGCGGGTGGTCAACTTCGCCCAGTCGGCGACCGGGATGTTCGGCTGCTACGTCGCCGTCTTCTTCGCCGTCCACCTCGGCGTCCCGTCGTGGCTGGCCACCCTGGCGGGCATCCTGCTCGGCGGCGCGCTGAGCGCGGTACTCGGCTGGATCGTCTCCACCTGGCTGGCCGAGGCCGACACCGGCACGCGCTCGGCGACGACGGTCGCGGTGCTCCTGCTGCTGATTTCCCTGGCGTTCATCCTGTTCGGGAACAAGCCGCAGCCGTTCCACCCGCTGCTGGCCGGCCCGGCGTTCACGATCGGTGGTGTGGTGGTCAGCCAGGTCACCGTGCTCACCGTCGCGCTGGCGATCCTGGTCGCCCTGGGCTGCCGGGCGGTGCTGGCCCGGACGGCGCTGGGTGTGCGCCTGAGGGCCCTGTCGGAGCGCCCGACGACGGCGGAGCTGCTGGGCATCCCGGCCCGGCCGCTGTCGGTCGGGGTGTGGACGGCGACCGGGGTGATCGCGACCCTGGCGGTGTCGATCGTGGCGCCGTCGCAGTCGAACGACCCGACCTCGCTGGCGATGCTGGTGGTCCCCGCCGCGGCGGCGGCCCTGCTGGGCGGCTTCCGGCGGCTGGACCTGGCGGTGCTCGGCGGCCTGGTGCTGGGCATGGCCCAGGGCGCGGTCGCCCAGAGCGACCGGCTGTCGGTGCTGCGGTACTTCCTCCCGTTCCTGGTGATCGTGGCGCTGCTGCTGTGGACGCAGCGCAAGGAGGTGTGGGATGCGGCTCGCTGAGAAGCTCGTGCCGTTCGCCGTCGCCGCGGCGGCGGTCGCCGTCGGCTACGCACTGAGCGTCGGGCTCGCCGGGTACTTCGTCTACCTCGGGGTCAGTGCCGTCGTCGCGGCCATCGCGTTGCTCGGGCTCGGGGTCGTCACCGGGACCGCCGGGATGATCTCGCTGTGCCAGCTGACCTTCGCCGCCGTCGGAGCCTTCGTCGTCTCCGCCTGCAACGTGGCCGGTGTGCCCGGCGGGTTCGGCACCTGGCTGCTGCTCGGCGGCCTCGCCGCCGCCGTGGCCGGAGTGCTCGTCGGGCTGCCCGCGCTGCGGCTGCGGGGCATCACCCTCGCCGTCGTCACCCTCGGGCTCGCCGCGGCCGCCGATCTCACGCTCGTGCAGATCCAGTTCCCCGGCGCCACCGAAGGTCTCTCCGTCGAGCGGCCCGAGGCGTTCTCCGACGACCGCTCCTACTTCCTGTTCGCCGTGCTGGTGCTCGTCGCCTGCGGGCTGGTCGTGCACTTCCTGCGGCGCGGGCGGTGGGGCAGCAGCTGGCACCTCGTCGCCTTCTCCGAGCGTGGGACCGCGGCGGTCGGCGCGGGCGTGCGGACGTCGAAGCTCACCGCCTTCGCGGTCAGCGCCGCCCTCGGCGGGATCAGCGGCGGCCTGCTCACCGGGCAGGTCGGCCTGGCCTTCCCGGCCAGTTTCACCGCCATCCAGTCCCTCGCGCTGTACGTCCTGGCCATCATGTCCGGCGCGCACCTGATCGACATGGCCGTGTTCGGCGCGCTGCTCTGGGTCGCCGTGCCCGAGCTGCTCAAACGCTGGGGCGTGCCGCAGGACTGGGGCTTCGTCGTCTTCGGCGTGCTCGGCGTCCAGGCCCTCACCGGCCGCGGCAACCTCGGCACCGCCGTGCGGGCCCTCTGGTACCGCCGCCGCTCCGGCCGGACCGCCGGGGTCGGGCTCACCGAACCCGTCCCCGACGTCGAGCCGCTGCCACCCGGCGACCCGGTGCTCGAGGTCCGCGGGCTGAGCGTCTCCTTCGGACACGTCACCGCGTTGTCCGAGGTGGACATCACGGTGCCGGAACACGGGATCCTCGGGGTGATCGGCCCGAACGGCGCCGGGAAGTCCACTTTGGTCGACGCGATCAGCGGCTTCCTGCCCCGGGCCACCGGCACCGCCACCCTCGGCGGCCGGCCGCTCACCGGATCGCCCGCCCGGCGGGCCCGTGCCGGCCTGCGGCGGACGTTCCAGCAGGACCGCGTCCCGCCCGGCCTCACCGTCGGCGCCTACGTCCGGTTCGTCGCCCGGCGGCGGCTCACCGGCCGCGAGCTCGACGGCGCCCTGGCGTTCTTCGGCTGCCCGGCGGCGCGGACGCCGCTGTCGCGGGTCGACGCGGGCGCGCGGCGGCTCGTCGAGGTCGTCGGGCACCTGCTCGCCCGCCCGCGGGTGCTGCTGCTCGACGAGCCGGCGGCCGGCCTGCCGCACGAGGAGCACGTGGCGTTCGGGCGGCGGCTGCGGCAGGTGCCCGCGCGGTTCGGGGTGTCGGTGCTGCTCATCGAGCACGATCTCGACCTCGTCCGGTCGGTCTGCGACACGCTCACCGTGCTCGACTTCGGCCGGGTGCTGGCGAGCGGGCCGCAGGCGGACGTCCTGGCCGATCCGGCCGTGCTGAAGGCGTACATGGGTGAAACGGAGCTGCTGTGAACGCGTTGCGAGTCCACGGGCTGACGGTGAAGCGCGGGGCCGGCCCGGTCATCCGCGACGTCGACCTGGTCCTCGAACCGGGCCGGATCACCGCGCTGGTCGGGCCCAACGGCGCCGGGAAGACGAGCCTGCTGGAGGCGGTGTCGGGCGTGGTGCCCCCGTCGGCGGGCAGCGTCCACCTGGGCGGGGTGGACGTGACGCGGCATTCGCGGGTGGCGCGGGCCCGGCTCGGACTGGCCCACATCGAACAGGGCCGCGCGGTTTTCCCCGGCCTGACGGTGCTGGAGAACCTCCGCCTGACCGCCCGCACGCCCGCGGCCGTCGACGAGGTCCTCGAGCTGTTCCCCGAGCTGGAGAAGCGGCGCGACTCCCCCGCGGCCCTGCTGTCCGGCGGCGAGCAGCAGATGGTCGTGCTGGCGCGGGCGTTCGCCGCGCGCCCGGCCTACCTGCTGATCGACGAGATGTCGCTGGGCCTGGCGCCGGTGGTCTTCACCCGCCTGCTGCCGGTCGTGACGCGGTTCGCGGCCGAGGGCGCGGCGATCCTGCTGGTGGAGCAGTTCACCCACCTGGCCCTCGGCGTCGCGCAGGAGGCGGTGGTGGTCTCGTCGGGCCGCGTCACCCACACCGGTGACGCGCAGACCCTCCTCGACTCCCCCGCCACCCTGCACTCCGCCTACCTCGGGTCCTGACTCACATCCCGGCGCGCTCGAACGCCAAGGTCGGCAGGTCCACGGCGTGGGCGCCGCCGTCGGCGACGAGCACCGCGCCGGTGATGTACGAGGACTCCGCCGAGCCCAGGAACCGGACGATCGCCGCGATCTCGTCGGGCTCGGCGGGGCGGCGCAGCGGGACCTCGGCCGTCACGCGGCGGTAGCCCTCGTCGTGGCCGCCGGTGAAGCCCGCCGCCGCGGCGAACTGGGCCATCTCGCCGTCCGCCATCGGCGTGCGGACCCAGCCCGGGCACACCGCGTTCGCCCGCACCCCGCGCGGCCCGAAGTCGCGGGCGATCGAGCGGGTCAGGCCGATGAGCGCGTGCTTCGCCACCGTGTAGCCGGCGACGTTCGGCCCGGCGAACAGCCCGGCCAGCGACGACACCACGACCACCTGCCCGCCCGTCTCGACCAGCGACGGCAGCGCGGCCCGGCAGAACACGAACGCGCTGGAGAGGTTCGAGCGCAGGGCCAGCTCCCACTCGTCGTCGCCGGTGTCGACCACCGACGAGAGGCCGTGGCCGCCGGCGTTAGCGACCACGACGTCCAGCCGCCCGTATTGGCCGACGATCTCGGCGACCGCGGCTTCGGCGTCCGCCCGCACGCTCGCGTCGCCGGTGATGACGTGCGCGCCGGTTTCCGCGGCCACCTTCTCGAGGGGCTCGCGACGCCGTCCCAGCACGACCACGCGCGCGCCTTCGCCCGCGTACCGGCGGGCCACCGCCGCGCCGATGCCGGTGCCACCGCCGGTGATCGCGACGACCTTGCCTGATGAGTCCACTGTGGATCCTTTCCTAAGCGGGGAACGCGGAACGCGCCGACATCCCGAAGTCGGCCAGCAGGGCCTGGCCGTTGACCGGCCGCGAAGCCGGGGACGCGAGGAACAGCACCTGCCGGGCGACGTCTTCGGCCGCCTGCACCGGGAACGCCGGGTCGTCCAGGACGGCGCCGAGGTCAGCGCGCGCCATCGGGGTGTCCACCACCGACGGGCAGACGCAGTTGACCCGGATGCCCGGCACCTCGACGGCCAGCGCGCGGGTCATCGCGACCACCGCGCCCTTGGACGCGCAGTAGGGCACCATGCCCGGCGCCGCCGTGAACGCCGAGTCACTGCCGAGCAGGACCACCGCGCCGCCGTCGGCCAGCCACGGCAGCGCGTGCTTGACCAGCAGGAACTGCCCGGTGACGTTCACCGCGAGCACCCGGGCGACGTCGGCGGCCGTGGTCGCGGACAGCGGGGTACCGACCGGGCCGGAGATCCCGGCGCAGCCGACCACGGCGTCGAGGCCGCCGAAGCCACGGGCCACGGCGTCGACCGCGGCGGCCAGCGCGGGTTCGTCGGTGACGTCCGCCTGGACGATGTCGGGGCCGGGCTCGCGGTCGACGACGCCGACGCGCGCACCCTCGGCGCGGAACGCCCGGGCGCAGGCCAGCCCGATGCCGGACGCCCCGCCGGTCACCAGGACCGCCTTCCCGGCGAGATCTGTTCGCATGCGCCCATCCTCACCGCGAGCGCCCGCCGGGCGGTTGGCCGCGAGCGCAGCGTTGTTGTCCGGCGCCGCAAGGTCGATGGCGCGCGCGGCGACCGGGGCCGAGACTCATCGGGGTGAGCACGCCGCACCCCCTCGACCCGCTGACCGCCGCCGAGCTGTCCGCCGGCCGCGCGATCCTCGCCGCGGCCGGGCTGGCCGGCGCCACCATCCGGGTCCCGCAGGTCCTGCCCGTCGAACCCGCCAAGGCGGAGGTGCGCGCCGGCGGTGGCGACCGCCGGATCCGGTACACGCTCCTCGACACCGCCACCGGCCGCGCCGGCGAGGCCGTCGTCTCGGTGACCGAGGGCGCGCTGGTGTCCTGGGACGACTGGGCCGAGGCCGACGGGCAGCCGTCGTACCTGTTCGAGGAGTACGCGCTGGCCGAGCAGCTGACGAAGGCGTCGGCGCAGTGGCAGGCCGCGATGGCCCGGCGCGGCCTCGCCGACCGGATCGGGCACGCCTTCTGCGCGCCGCTCGCGCCCGGCTACTTCGGACGCGAGGACGAGGCCGGCCGCGTCATGCGGTCCCTGACCTTCCTGCGGGAAGACGCCGACGACAGCCCGTGGGCGCACCCGGTCGAAGGCCTGGTCGTGCACCTGAACCTCACCGAACAGCGCGTGCTGCGCGTCGAGGACGAGGGGGACGTCCCGGTGCCCGCCGAGAGCGGGCGGTACACCGGCGTCCCGGCGCGGACGACGCTCAAGCCGGTCGAGATCACCCAGCCCGCCGGGCCGAGCTTCACCGTCGAGGGCTCCGAGGTGCGCTGGGAGGGCTGGCGGCTGCGCGTCGGGTTCAACGCCCGCGAAGGGCTGACGCTGCACCAGGTGAGCTTCCAGGACCGGCCGGTCCTGTACCGGGCCTCCGTCCCGGAGATGGTGGTCCCGTACGGGGACGTCGCGCCCGGCCGGTTCTGGATCAGCTACTTCGACGCCGGCGAGTACCAGTTCGGCAAGAACGGCAACGACCTGCGCCTGGGCTGTGACTGCGTCGGCGTCATCCACTACTTCCCGGCCTGGGTGGCCGACGACCGCGGCGAGCCGGTCGAGATCCCGCGCGCGGTCTGCCTGCACGAAGAGGACGACGGGATCCTCTGGAAGCACACCGACCTGGCCGGGCGGCCCGAGGTCCGACGGTCGCGGCGGCTGGTGGTGTCCTCGATCTCCACCATCGGCAACTACGACTACGGCCACTACTGGTACTTCCACCTCGACGGCTCGATCGAGTTCGACGCGAAGGCGACCGGCATCGTCTTCTGCGGCGCCGGGACACCGGGTGCGGACCAGCCGCACGCCACCGAGCTGGCGCCCGGCCTGTTCGCGCCGGTCCACCAGCACCTGTTCTGCGCGCGCCTCGACGTCGAAGTCGACGGCGACCGCACCAGCCTGCACGAAGTCGACGTCGAAGGTGTGCCGACCGGCCCGCGCAACCCGTACGGCAACGCGTTCACCTGGAAGACCACGCCGCTGCGGACCGAACGCGAGGCGATGCGCCGGGCCGACCCGGCCCGCGCCCGCGTCTGGGAGGTCCGCAGCGCGACGCGGGTCAACCGGCTCGGCAAGCCGACCGCCTACCAACTGGTGCCGCGGCCGTCGGCGACGTTGATGGCGCAGCCGCAGGCGACCGTGCACGCCCGCGCCACCTTCGCCACGCAGCACCTGTGGGCGACGCCGTACCGCGAGGACGAGCGGTTCCCGGCCGGCGACCGCCCCAACGCCCACCCCGGCGGCGCGGGGCTGCCCGCGTGGACGGCCGCCGACCGCGACCTCGTCGACACCGACCTCGTGCTGTGGCACGTGTTCGGCCCGACCCACGTGCCCCGCCCCGAGGACTGGCCGGTGATGCCGGTCGACCGCTCCGGGTTCCTGTTCCGGCCGTCCGGGTTCCTCGACCGCAACCCCGCGCTCGACCTGCCGGCCGGCGACCACTGCGCACATTGAGGACACGATGACGCTCTCCGACACCTCCACCTGGCTGCCGCTCGACGGCCTCGCCCCCGGCTTCGACGCCCACAAGGCGCCGGCCGTCGACGACCTGCACGGCCGCTCCTTCGTGCTGCGCGACGACGACGGACCGGTCTTCACCTGGCGCGGCACCGACGAGACGTTCCTCGTCGACGACGACCTCTACTACGTCCAGCACCACCCGTCGCCGGACGCGCGCGATGCGGTGTCGCTCTTCCTGGACCTGCGGGACGGCCGCGCGCTGGTGGTCACCACGACGATCGGCGACCACGGCACCCCGCGCGTCACCCAGGAGTTCCGGCCCGCGACCATCGACGGATTCGACGTCCGCGGTGAGCCGATGGCGCCGAGCACCGCCCTGATCGGGCGCCGGGTGCTGTGGGTGTACAGCCCCGAACACGCCTACGAGCACGTCTACCTCAGCCCGCATTGGTACACGTGGCAGTGCCTGGCCGGGCCCGAGCGCGGGCTCGCCGACACCGACGAGAACACCGTCTACCAGCTGCGGCCCGGCATCCACGTCTTCACCTGGCGTGAGAAGGTCATCCCGTGCGCGTCGGTCACCGTCGCGGATCACCGCAACGCCCGCGCCTTGCGCTCCCACGGTGTCCTCTTCGGACTCGACGCCACCGGGCAGCGGCCGACGCATTTCACCTTCGGCGCGCACGGGCACCTGCTGAGCGCCACCGTCCACCCGGCCGAGTTCGACCCCGCGGAGCGCTGACGATGGCCGCCGACCTGGTGCTGACGAACGCCGTCGTGTACACATTGGACACCGCGCGGCCCTGGACGTCCTCGCTGGCCGTCACCGGCGGCAAGGTGGCCGACGACGGCATCGGCCCGGACACCGAGGTGCTCGACCTCGGCGGCGCGTTCGTCATGCCGGGGCTCGTCGACGTGCACAACCACCACGCGATGGCCGGACGGGCGGAGCTGTTCGAACTCACCTTCGGCGCGGACGCCGGGGTCGAGGACATCCTGGCCGCCGTCCGCGCGCGGGCCGCGTCCCTGGGACCGGACGAATGGCTCACCGGCGGCGCCTGGGCGTCCACTTTGGTCGCGGAGCTGTCGGTTCCGGCGGCCCGGCGGGCGCTGGACGAGGCCGCGGGCGGGCGCCCGGTGTCGCTGTCGGACGACAGCCGGCACAACCGCTGGGTGAGCAGCCGGGCCCTGGAGCTGGCCGGGATCACCGCGGCGACGCCGGACCCGCCCGGCGGGGTCGTCGTCCGCGACGGCGGCGAGCCCAGCGGGCTGCTGCTGGAGGCCGCCGGCGTGCTGGTCGAGCGCGTGATCGCCGGGCTGACCCCGCAGCAGCACCGGCGGGCGTCCCGGCGGGCGATCGAGGTGCTGCACGGCTTCGGCGTCACCGCGTTCCAGGACGCCGGGGTCTCGACCGACATCCTGGGCGCGCTCCGTTCGCTGGACTCCGCCGGCGAGCTCGACGCCTGGGTGGTGTCGTCGTTGCTGGTCAACGACCCGATCTTCGGCTTCGACCCGGTCGGGGCGCCCCTGCTGGAGCTCGCCGGCGAGTACCGCACCGAGCACCACCGGCCGGACTTCGTGAAGATCTTCCTCGACGGCGTGCCGCCGACCCGCACGGCGGCGTTCCTGGAGCCGTACCTGCCCGACGACACCCACGGCAGCTGCTTCCACGGCGCCACGACGATGCCCCCGGCCGAACTGACCGAGTGGCTTCTCACGGCGGCAGCTGCGGGCTTCTCGGCGAAGGTCCACTGCACGGGCGACGCATCGGTGCGGCAGTTCCTGGACGCGGTCGAGAAGGTCCGCGCGGCCGGGTATGCCGACACGCGGTTCCAGGTGGCGCACGGGCAGTTCGTGCACCCGGGCGACCTGCCGCGGTTCGCCGCGCTGGGCGTGGCGGCAGACATCTCGCCGTTCCTGTGGGTGCCGGGGGTCATCCCGGAGGCGATCGCGGAGGTGCTGCCGGCCGCCCGGGCGTCGCGGATGCAGCCGAACCGGACGTTGCTGGACACCGGTGCCCTGGTGGCGGGCGGCTCGGACTGGCCGGTGAGCGAGTCGCCGAACGCCTGGGAAGGCATCGCGGGCCTGGTGACGCGCGCGGACCCGCACGGACGGCGGCCCGGGGCGCTCTGGCCGGAGCAGGCGATCACCCTGGCCGAGGCGATCGAGGTGTTCACCCTGGGCGGCGCGCGGGCGTGTGGCCTGGACGACGTGACGGGCGCGCTGACACCAGGGCGGTCGGCGGACTTTGTCGTGTTGGACCGCAATCCCTTCCGGACGGCGGAGGTCGCGGAGACGCAGGTCGTGGAGACGTGGTTCGCGGGACGGCGCGTGTTCCGGCGCTGACTTCAGGCCCGGCCGGGCGCCAAGCCACCCCGCCCCGCGCCCGACCGCATCTCGCCGGCCGCGCGCCGAACTGCGACTGAGTGCCCCTCCGGCCGCCGCCCCGCCCCGTACAGTCCCCGCCGACCGTCGCAACCCGCGCGCCGGCGCGTGTTCCGGCGCTGACCCCGGAGCTGTCCTCGCGCGCCCTTTCTCCTACACTGGTAGAGAAACCAGTGCGGGAGGTGCCGGGTGCCCAAGATCATCGACCACGACCAGCGGCGCAGCGACATCGTCGACGTCACCTGGGACCTGATCGTGCAGGGCGGGATCGAAGCCGCCACCATGCGCGAGATCGCCGCCGCCGCCGGGTTCGCCAATGGGGCCCTCAAGCTCTACTTCCCCAGCAAGGAAGACATCATCGCGGCCACCTACGAGCGGGCCCTCGACATGATGCGCCAATACGTCGAGCTCGACGGCCTGCGGGGGCTCGCCGCGCTGCGCGAGATCTGCGTTTCGTCCATGCCGATCGACGAAGAGCGGATCACCGCCGGGCGGGTGCTGCTCATCTTCTGGCAGATGTCGCTGGGCAACCGGCGGATGCACGACAAGTACCTCGAGCACGTCCGCGAATGGCGCGGGCTGCTGCACCGCTTCCTCGCCGAGGGCCGCGAAGACGGCGACATCGTCACCGAGACCCCCGACGAGCAGATCGTCGACGAGATCGTCCTGCTCAACGCCGGCGCCAACGTGATGAGCCTGGTGGCGGGTGAGTTCTCCACGATCGACCTCCAGCACCGGCACCTGGAGTCCCTCCTGGACCGCCTCACCCGCCCCTGACCTCAGGCGAAGATCCCCCGCAGGTACGCGGCCACTTCCGCGTGCGACCGGGCGGACGCGGGCAAGCCGGTGTACAGCCCGTAGAAACCGTGGATCTGCCCGGCGTACCGGTGCAGGTCCACCGCCACCCCGGCCTCCGCCAGCCGGCGGGCGAACGCCTCCCCCTCGTCACGCAGGACGTCGTACTCCGCCGTCAGCACCAGCGCCGGCGGCAGGCCCGCAAGGTCACCGGCACGCGACGGCAGCACGTAGGGGTCGTCGAACGAAGCCGGGGCGTACTGGGCGAAGAAGAACCGCATCGCGTCGGCCGTCATGCCGTACCCCGTCGCAAAGTCCACATAGGACGCATGGCCGTCGTCGGGGTGGCCGAACACCGGGCAGATCAGCACCTGCGCCGCGATCGCCGGGCCACCCCGGTCCTTCGCCATCATCGAGACCACTGTGGACAGGTTGCCGCCGGCGCTCTCGCCGCCGACCGCGATCCGCGACGGCGAAACCGCCGGGCCCGCGCCGCCCGCCGCCAGCCATTCCAGCACCGCGTAACAGTCCGCGGGCGCCGCCGGGTACGGGTCCTCCGGGGCGAGGCGGTACTCGACGGCCGCGACCGCGACCGACGCCGCCGCGCACACCGCGCGGGAGGCGACTTCGTTCTCGTCGATCGAGCCGATCGTCCAGCCGCCGCCGTGGATCCACACGAACACCGGCACCGGGCCGGGCGCGTCCGGCAGGTAGAGCCGGACGCGCAGGTCGCCGCCCGGGCCGGGCACCGACACCTCGGTCACCGAAGCCACCGGCGCCACCGGGCCGGGCTCCGGCCGCGACGCCGCGAACGCCGCCCGCAGCTCGGCGGCCGTCATCGGGCGGGCGGGCGCGTCGGGGCCGCGGGCCAGCAGCTCCCGCACCGCGGGGTCGAGACCCATGGTCACACCGCCTCCGCGACGAGCACCCGCGGCGAACCCGGCAGCGCGAGCCGGTCCACCGGGCGCCACCCGGCCCCGGCCAGCCAGCCCCGGACGTCCCGCTCGGGGTACACGACCGTGCCGTCGATGACCAGGTACTCCCCCGCGTGCAGCGCGTCCAGCGCCCGCGGCGAGTCGTCCTCGTCCAGGAAGAAGTCCAGCAGCAGGAGCCGGGCACCCGGTGCCGCCGCGGCCCGCGCGTGCCGCAGGATGGCCCGGTTCTCGTCGACGGAGAACCGGTGGACCACGTGGTTGACCATGACCAGGTCGAACTCGCCCTCGGGTTCGGCGTCCGGGGTCGCCGCGCCGACGACGGTCGTCCGCTCGGCGAACTCG
This sequence comes from Amycolatopsis sp. NPDC003731, assembly GCF_053586895.1. Classification (NCBI taxonomy): domain Bacteria; kingdom Bacillati; phylum Actinomycetota; class Actinomycetes; order Pseudonocardiales; family Pseudonocardiaceae; genus Amycolatopsis; species Amycolatopsis sp. NPDC003731. Next base: position 28,798 of record NZ_JBSFNC010000008.1, read on the forward strand.
GCGACGGCCATGGTGACCGAGTCCACCGACCGCGGGTCGTAGACGAACGTGGCCCGCAGGACGTCGTTGGCGCGGAGGGCCTGGAGCGCGAACTCGGCGGAAAGACCGCCCAGGTCCAGGAGGTTCTTGTACCCGCCGAAGTCGAAGTTCCGCGCCAGCATCCGCGCGTGTAGGGCGTTATACACCATGACCCCGCCGAGGAACGTCGTCCAGCGGTCGCCGGCGAGGTCGAGCTCGCCGGGCTCGCCGGTGTCGGTGGTGTGCGCGAACTGCAGCCAGTGCGGGTAGCTGATCGTCTCGAGGAAGGTCAGGAACGGCGCGAGGTCCAGACCTTCTCCGCCGAGGTACTCGGTGGTGTCGGGCGTGAGCGCGTATCGACCGTCCACGCGGGACAGCAGGCCGTGCGCGGCGAGGGCGTCGCCGAGGATCCGGACGATCTTCTCCGGCTTGCCGGTGCGCTCGGCCAGTTCGGCCGGGCCGAGCGGGCCGGCCGCCAGCGCCGGGAACAGGCCGATCCGGTTGGCGGCGAACAGCTGCTGGGCGGCCATGTAGCCGATGGCGGTTTCCACGATCCGGTCGGGCGCGGCTGGGGTGGGCGTCACGTCGTCCTCCTTGTGTTCGACCCGGACACTCTACATGCGTAGATAAAAGAGTCCAGGGACGAATTTCTCCCGCGCAGCAACAAAAAGCCGTGATGTTTCAACTTCCTACACTCGTAGAATAAAACCATTGACACGGCCCCCGGCCAGTGTCAACATGCGTAGAACTACCCCTGCCGGTGCCCGGCAGTCCGGCCCGCCCGCTCGCGGCGGGCGCGAGGAAGGGGAATCCATGACGCTGCTCGAAATCCGGGAGCTCACCGTCGGCGTCGTCACCGACGACACCGAACGCGAACTCGTGCGGGAGCTCTCCCTGGACCTCGGGCAAGGGCGGACGCTCTGCGTGGTCGGCGAGTCCGGCAGCGGCAAGACCGTGACCGCCCTGTCGATCATCCGCCTGCTCGAATTCGTCGCCCCCGTGCGCACCCGCGGCGAAATCGCCTTCGACGGCGTGGACGTGACGAAACTGCCCGCCGACGCGATGCGTGCCTACCGCGGGCCGCGGATCGGCATGATCTTCCAGGAGGCCCTGGACTCACTGAACCCGAGCCGCCGCGTCGGCCACCAGCTGACCGAGGCCTACCGCGAACCCGGGTCGCTGCCCGGCCAGACCGCCCGCCGCGGCAGCCCGCTGCGCAAGCGGGCCGAAGCCAAGGCGAAGCGGCTGCTGACCGAGGTCGGCCTCACCGACACCGACCGGATCCTGCGGCTGTACCCGCACCAGATGTCCGGCGGCATGCAGCAGCGCGTGATGATCGCGCTGGCCCTGATGGCCGACCCGGACCTGCTCATCGCCGACGAGCCGACCACCGCGCTCGACGTCACCACGCAGGCGGAGATCCTCACGCTCTTCGACCGCGTGCGCCGCGACCACGGCACCGCCTGCGTGTTCATCACCCACGACATGGGCGTCGCCGCGCAGGTCGCCGACCGGATCGCGGTGATGTACCGCGGCCGCCTGGTCGAAACGGGCTCGCGCGACGAGGTCCTGATGCGGCCGAAGCACCCGTACACCCGGGCGCTGCTCGGGTGCGTGCCGCAGCTCGGCGTCGACCGCCGCGGCGGGTTCCCGGTCATCTCTTCCACGATGACCCTCGAGACGCCGGCCGCGCAACCCCAGCCGGACCACGTCCACCAGGGATCTCCGCTGACGATCAGCCGAGCGTCCAAAGTGTACGGACGAAGAGGACACCGGGTCGAAGCGGTGCGGGAGGTCTCCCTGGAAATCCCGCCCGGGGAGTTCTTCGGCCTGGTCGGCGAGTCCGGCTCCGGCAAGTCGACCCTCGGCCGGTTGGTGACGGCGCTCGAACCGCCGACTTCGGGAACCGTCACCTTCGGTTCCCATGGAATCGACTCCGCCGGGCTCACCGGGGGCGAACGGGCGTTCCGGCGCCGCGTCCAGCTCATCTTCCAGGACCCGCAGAGCTCGCTGGACCCCCGCCACACCGCCGCGCGGATCATCGCCGAGCCGCTGAAGGAACTGACCCCGCTGCGCGGCGCCGAGCTGGACCGCCGGGTCGCCGACCTGATCGACGAGGTCGGGCTGCCGAAGGACACCGCCGGGAAGCTGCCGTCGCAGCTGTCCGGCGGGCAGCGGCAGCGCGTCTCCATCGCGCGGGCGATCGCCGCCGGGCCCGAGCTGATCGTCGCCGACGAGCCGACCTCGGCCCTGGACGTCTCGGTGCAGGGCCAGGTGATGAACCTGCTGCTGGACCTGCGCCGCACCCGCACGCTGAGCCTGCTGTTCATCACCCACAACCTCAGCCTCGTGCTGTCGGTGGCCGACCGCGTCGGCGTGATGTACCGCGGCGAGCTGATCGAAACCGGGACACCCGACGAAATCCGTCTCTCCCCCGAGCACGACTACACCCGTCGGCTGCTCGCCGCCAACCCCGACCTGCCCGCCCTCCCCCACACAGGATCGACGCGCCCATGAAGAGAACTACCCTGCTCGCCGCCCTCGCCGCCGCGGCCACCCTGCTCGCCGGCTGCACGGGCAGCGCCGGAACGACCCCGGCCGCCGACGGGCCACCGGTCCGCGGCGGCAACCTCACCGTCGCCGTCCCCACCGATCCGCAGTCGCTCGACATGGTCGCCAACCCCGGCCAGGTGACCGCGCAGATCGGCAACATGATGTACGAGAAGCTGTTCGAGGTCGACCAGCACTTCGTCGCCCGGCCGATGCTCGTCGACACCTACACGATCAGCCCCGACCGGCTCGCCTACACCTTCAAGCTGCGCCAGGGTGTCACGTTCCAGGACGGCAACCCGCTGACCGCGAACGACGTCGTCGCGAGCCTGCAGCGCTGGCAGAAGAGCCACCGCACCGGGCAGCTGGTCACGCCGGACATCGCCGCCATCACCGCGCCCGACCAGGCGACGGTGGTCATCGACCTCAAGCGGCCGCGCTACCCGCTGATCGACGAGCTCGCCGGCGCGGGCACCGAGATCTACGAGGCGAAGAACCTCTCCGGCCTGCCCGCCACCGGGTTCGGCCAGGACAAGGCGATCGGCACCGGCCCGTACAAGCTGAAGAGCTGGGACATCGGCCAGCAGCTGGTGCTCCAGCGCTACGACGGCTACCGGTCGCGGTCCGAAGAGGACTGGGGCGGCCAGGCCGGCGCCAAGCACGCCTACCTCGACACCGTCACCTACAAGGTCGTCGGCGACCAGGACGCGCTGATCAACGGCCTGCAGACGGGCCAGTGGGACCACGCGATGCCGGCCAACGACCAGTACGAGCAGCTCAAGGCCAATCCGAACCTGGTGGTGCACAACCTGCCCGGCGGCAACGAGAACGTCGTCATCCCGAACTTCAACCCCGGTTCCAAGTTCGCCGACCCCCGGGCCCGCCAGGCACTGAACCTGCTGCTCGACAAGCCCGCCATCAACGCAGCGACCGGCGGCAGCAAGGACCTGACCATCGAGACGGGTGCGTTCGCCTCGCCGGACAACAAGGCGTCCTACTCGACCGCCGGTGAGTCCGTCTACCGGGAACACGACCCGGCCCGCGCGAAGCAGCTGCTCGCCGACGCCGGCGTCACCACCGGGGCGACGATCCACATCGTCACCACGAACTCCTACCCCGAGTTCGGCAAGTGGGCCGTGCTCATCCAGGACGCGCTCGGCAAGATCGGGCTGCAGACCAAGATCGACACCTTCGACTTCGCCACCATGCTCGGCACCCTCACCAAGGACCCGGGCGGCTGGGACATCACGACGCTGTTCTTCGACTCGTCGCTGACCTCGCCCGCCCAGATGCCCGCGCTGACCCTCGGCACGCTGAACGGCTCGTCGTCGCCGGAGCTCGACGGGCTGCTGGCCGAGTTCAACGCCTCGGCCACGCCCGAGCAGGCCAAGGCCGTGATCGACAAGCTCCAGGCGTTCACCTGGAAGCAGCTGTCGGTGATCACGCTGAGCCAGTCGAAGCTCTGGGCGGCCTACACTCCGCGGCTCAAGGGCTACGGCGACTTCTACCGGGTGTTCTGGAACTCCTGGCTGGCCGCATGACCGGGGTGCTGCTGCGCCGGCTGCGCGACCTGGTGATCATCCTGGTCATCGTCGGCACCATGATGTTCTTCGTCATCCGGCTGATCCCGGGCGACCCGGCCCAGGCCATCCTCGGCCCGACCGCGCGCCCGGCCGACGTCGCCGCGCTGCGCACGAGCCTGGGCCTCGACGGCTCGCTCTGGCAGCAGTACCTGAGCTGGGCCGGGCACGTGCTGCACGGCGACTTCGGCACGTCGATCACCTACCACCAGCCAGTCCTCGACGTCGTCGCCGCGCACATCGTGCCGACGCTGACATTGGCCGTGCTCTCGACGATCATCAGCTTCGTCCTCTCGGTGGCGATCACCTCGTGGCAGGCGGTGTCGCCGCGCAACCCGGTGGCCCGCACGCTCGACCGGCTGTCGTCGCTCGGGATGGCGATGCCGGACTTCTGGATCTCGCTGGTGCTGGTGCTGGTGTTCTCGGTGACGCTGCGGTGGTTCCCGTCCAGCGGCTACCACGACCTGCTCACCGATCCGGTGGCCGCGGTGCCGGCCCTGGTGCTGCCGGTGACCGTGCTCGTCATCGGGCAGACGGCGCTGTTCGTGCTCACCCTGCGCGAGAGCGTGCTCGGCGAGCTGCCGCTCGCCTACCTGCGGACCGCCCGCGTCAAGGGCCTGCCGGAGCGGCGGGTCATGCTGAAGCATGTCCTGCCGAACGCGCTGATGCCGCTGGTGACGCAGCTGGGCAGCAACTTCGCCATGCTCGTCGGCGGCATCGTGATCATCGAGTCGATCTTCGTGGTGCCCGGCCTCGGGCACCTGCTGATGGGGGCGGTGTCCACCCGCGACTTCCCGCTCATCCAGGGCGTGACGTTGTTCGTCGCGGTGCTGTTCGTGGTGGTCAACCTGCTGGTCGACCTCTCGTACGCGCTGCTCGACCCGAAGGTGCGTGTCGCATGAGCCTCGCCGTCGCCGAACCGGCCACCTCGGTGGACGGTCCCCCGCCGGGGCGCGCGTCCCGGGCGTTCCGGCGCAACCGGACCCTCGTCGTGTGCTCGGTCCTGCTCGGCCTGATCGTGCTGGCCGTGGTCGTGCTGCCGTTCTTCCTGCCGAGTGTCAGCGCGACCGACCCGGTGCACCGCCTGCTGCCGCCTTCGGGCGCGCACCCGCTCGGCACCGACTCGTTCGGCCGGGACGTGCTGGCCCGGCTGGTGTCCGGCGGCCGCGCGTCGCTGGGGTTGTCGGCGCTGATCACGGTGTGCGCGGCCTTCTCGGGAATGCTGATCGGCCTGGTGAGCGGCTTCTACCGGGCCGCCGACGCGGTGCTGATGCGGCTGATGGACGCGTGGATGTCGTTCCCCGCGATCATCCTGGCGATGGCACTGGCCATCGCGCTGGGCGCGAGCATCTGGACCGAGCTGATCGCGCTGACGGTGATCTTCACGCCGTTCACCGCCCGGGTGATCCGCAGCCGCGTGCTCGGCATCGCCGGGCGGCAGTACATCGGCGCCGCCCGCGTGTCCGGGATGAGCCGCGGCAAGATCCTGCTGGTGCACGTGTTCCCCAACGTGCTGCCGCTGGCGCTGGTCCAGGTGGTGATCCTGGCCGCGGCCGCGATGCTCGTCGACGGCGCCATGAGCTTCCTCGGCCTTGGCATCGCCCCGCCCACGCCGACCTGGGGCAACATGATCGCCGAGGGCCGGTCGTACCTGGTCACCGCGCCGTGGCTGGTCGTCGTGCCCGGCGTGACGATCATGGTCTGCGTGCTGCTGCTCAACCTCGCCGGCTCCGCGCTGCGGATCGCCGTCGACACCCGTGCCCGGACACTCGGCGAGCTGCAACGCCTGCGCCGGGCTTCGTGAGAAAGGACCTCCTTGACGCTCACCTCCCTTGCCGTACGCCGGTTCGCCCCGGACGGGCCGGCCGCCGGGGCGCCGGTGCTGCTGCTGCACGGGTTCGCCTCCGACGGGCCCACCGACTGGATCAGCACGGGCTGGCCGTCGGCGCTCACCGCCGCGGGCCGTCCGGTGCTGGTGCCCGACCTGCCCGGCCACGGCTCCAGCCCGGCGCTCGCCGACGTCACGCCGAAGGCGATCGCCGGGGAACTCGCTCTCGTGGCCGGCGAAGTGTCCGAAGTGGACGTCGTCGGCTACTCGCTCGGCGCGCGGCTGGCGTGGGAGCTGCCCGCGGTGCTGCCGGTCCGGCGGCTGGTGCTGGGCGGGCTCAGCCCGCACGAGCCGTTCGGCGCGGTCGACGTCGAGGCCGCACTGGCCTTCGCCGGCGGCGGGCGGCTGCCGGCCGACCCGCTGACGGCGGCGATCGCCCGGATGATCACCGCGCCCGGCCGCGACCCGGCCGCCCTCGCCCGGTGCATCGAAGGCCTCCGGCGGGAGCCGTTCGCGCCGCGGGCCGGCACGGTCACCGTGCCCACCCGGTTCGTCGCGGGCCGGGACGACCCGGTCAGCCAGGGCATCGAGACGCTGGTCCCGCTGGTGCCGGGCAGCGACCTCGTCCAGGTACCCGGCGACCACGGCGGCGCCCTGCGCGGCGCCCCCTTCCGCACCGCGGCCCTCACCTTCCTCACCACCTGATCGACCTCAGGGGCGGCGCCTTCCGGGAAAGCGCCGCCCCTGAGCCGTCACCAGGAACCGTCGGGGGCGACCGCGTGGTCGAGGCGGAGGTGGTCGAGGGCCGCGCGGATCTCGGGCCCGTGCTCGCGGGCCAGGAGCAGCGCGCCGAGGTTGTCGGTCAGCTGTTCGGTGCGGGTCACTCCGAACAGGACGTTCGCCACCGGCTCGTACGCCAGGCAGAAGGCCAGCGCGAGCTGGGCGCGGGTGGCGCCGAAGTCCGCCGCGACGCGCCCGATTTCCGCCGACGCGGACACGATGGATTCGCGGATGCCGCCGACGTCCGCGCCGATCTTCCGGCTCGGGGAAGCGTTGCCCAGCAGGACACCGCCTTCGAAGACGTCGGACGCCTGCAGCGCCAGCCGCCCGCTCGCGAAGTGCTTGCGGTAGGGCTCGCCTTCGGCCATCGAGCGGCGCGCGATCGAGTACTTGAGCTGGGCGAATTCCGGCCCCGGGAGACCTTCGCGATCCGCGAACTCCAGTGCTGCGTCCAGGTCCGCGGCGAGCCAGTTGTTGATGCCCCAGCCGCCGATCCGCCCGGCCCGGATCTGCTCCGCGACCTCGGCGACGACCCGCGGGACGTCCAGCCGCTCCCGGTAGTCGCCCACCACGACCAGGTCCGCGTACTCCGTGCCGATCCGGCCCAGCGACGTCCCGAGCTGGCCGGCGAAGCCGCTGCGCGGGTAGTCCCAGAGCCAGAGTTTTCCGCACAGCACGTAGTCCTCACGCGCGATCCCGGCCTTCCGCACGACCTCGCCGAAGAGGATGTCCGTGCGCGAGTTCTCCGCGTGCGGGCCGAAGTCGTAGTGGGCGACGTCGAACAGCGTGACGCCGGCGTCGACGGCCGTCCGGAGCAGCCGGACGGCGTCGTCGAACGCCATCCGGTCCCAGGTGTTCCACGAGCCGAGGCCGAAGGCCGATCTTCCGAGCACGGGTTTTCCTTTCGCCGCAGCACATCTTTCATCTACGATTGTAGAATGAAAACACGGGTTGTGGTGGTCACGGGCGGCGCGAGCGGAATCGGCCGCGGGGTCGCCGAAGGGTTTCTCGCCGCGGGCGACCGGGTGGTCCTGGCCGATGTGGACGCCCGGGCCGCGCACGACGCCGGTCGCGAAATCGGCGCCGAGCACGTCGAACTCGACATCGCGGATCCCGCGTCGGTCGAGGCGGCGGCCGCCCTGGTGGCGGACCGGTTCGGGCCGGTGGACGTGCTGGTCAACAACGCCGGGCTGGCCGGCGGCGGCGGTCCGCTGACCGGCCTGGACGTCGAGGTCTTCGACCGCTGCCTGCGGGTCAACTTCCGCGGCACGTTCCTGATGACCCGCGCGGTGGGCGCGCACATGGCCGCGGCCGGGACGCGCGGGGCGATCGTGAACATCTCCTCGATCGGCGCCCGGCAGCCGACGCCCGGACTCGGCCACTACGAAGCCACCAAAGCCGCGGTCGACGCGCTGACCCGGTCCGCGGCGCTGGAACTGGCGCCGCACGGGATCCGCGTCAACGCGGTCGCGCCGGGACCGGTGCTGACGCCGATGACGGCGGGGTTCGCCGCAGACCCCGCCGCCCGCGCGGCTTGGGAGGCCCGGATCCCGCTGGGCCGCATCGCCGCCGTCGGCGACGTCGTCCCGGCCGTGGTGTTCCTGGCCTCGCCCGCCGCCGGGCACATCACCGGGGTGAGCCTGGCGGTGGACGGCGGCCAGCTGCTCACCTGACTATCCTTTGTGGACGATCCGGCCGCCGGTCACGGTGAGTTCGACGGCGACCGACGGCAGGTCCGCCAAGGCGACCGCCATCGGGTTCGCGGCCAGGACGCAGAAGTCGGCCACCTTGCCCGGCTCCAGGGATCCCTTCCACGCCGCGGATCCGTCCTGTGCCGCGGCTTCGCTCGTGTAGCAGCGAAGCAGCCGTTCGGTGAGCTCGGGCGTGGCACCTCGCGCACCCAGCAGCTCCCCCGCCGCCGCGAGGTGGACGCGCCAGTCGGGGGTGACGACCGGCGCGTCGCTGCTCAGCGTGAGCTGCACTCCGGCGTCGAGGACGTCCTGCAGCGGCCACGCCTTCGCGGCGACGTCCTCGCCGAGCGCCGTGGCGACCATCGGCCGCATCGCGGTGGCGATCGCGGGTTGCGTGGTCAGCCCGACACCATGGGCCGCCATCCGCCGCAGTTGCGCCGGGGTGACCAGGTCGCCGTGCACGAGGTGGTCACCGGCCCGCAGGTGCTCGAGAGCGGTTTCGATGCTGCGTTCGCCGGTGGCGTGGACGCCGACGACGAGCCCGGCTTCATGAGCCAGCGAGATCATCGCCGCCAGGTTGGCCGCGCGCCGGTCGTCGTCCGGGCCGTCGACGAGCAGGGTGCCGTGCGTGCCGTCGGCGTAGCAGTGGTGGGTCCAGGCCGTGCGCATCGGCGGGATGCCGTCGGCGAAGATCTTGACACCGGTGACGGCCAGCCACTCCGGATCCGCCGCCGGGACCGGGGTCGCCAGGCCGCGGGCGAAGTCCGGCAGCGAACTGGCGCCGTCGAGGAGACCGAACAGGCGCAGCACGGTGACCCGGGCCCGCAGCCGGCCTTCGCGCTGCAGGACCACGTACTCGTCGACGACTTCGGCCGAGAAGCAGCCGGTCTCGCCCGGACCGAGGCCGGGCTCGGTGTAGCTCGTGATGCCCAGCGCCGCGCAGACGTCGCCGGCCCGCAGGATCGCGGCCCGGCGGTCTTCCGCGGTGACCACCGGGGTTTCCTCGTGTGGCGCGCCGAGCAGCGGGTGTGGCCACCGGGCGCCGAGCCAGGTCGCGTGCAGATGGGCGTCGTTGATGCCGGGCAGCACCGTCCGGCCGGCGAGGTCCACGACTTCGGTGTCCGGTCCGATGTGGCCGGTCAGGTCGCCGCCGGCCGCGGCGATCCGGCCACCGCGCACCGCGAGACCGGTGACCGTGCCCGCGGAGCCGAAAGTGTGCACCAGCCCGCCGTGGACCACCAGATCCGCCGGGTGGATCCGTTGTGCCGTCATGGTTTCCTCCCGGACCTGGACTTTTTCTTCCACGACTGTAGACTAAAAAGATGGCCCTGCCCACCACCACGGAGGCCGCCGTTCTCACCGGCCACCGCGCTCCCCTCGAACTGCGCGAGCTCCCGCTTCCCGGCGAACCGGAGCCGGGCGCCGCGCTCGTCCGGCTCACCTGCACCACGTTGTGCGGCACCGACGTCCACCTCTGGTCGGGGCGGATGAGCCTGCCCGGCATGCTCCCGATGGTGCTGGGCCACGAGATGGTCGGCGAAGTCGTCGCCACCGGCCCCGGCACCACCGACACCCTCGGCCGCGACATCCGGCCCGGCGATCGCATCGGCTGGTCCGAGTCGACGTGCGGGAAGTGCCACGGGTGCACGATCCTGCGCGAGCCGGTCGCCTGCGAGCACCGCGGCTACGGCTTCCTCCAGCGTGCCGACCGGTTCCCGTACGCCACCGGCGGCCTGGCGCGGTACTGCTACGTGACGCCCGGCGCGGCGAAGCTGCTGCTGCCGGACGACGTCCCGGACACGTGGGCGTCGATGTCGGGCTGCGCGGGCAAGACCGTGTTGCGCGCGGTCGCCCGGTCCGGCGGCATCCGTCCGAACGCGACAGTCGCCGTGCAGGGCGCGGGGGCGCTCGGCGTGTTCGCCACGGCGGTCGCCCGCCTGTGCGGTGCCGGGACGGTGATCACCGTCGGCGGTCCCGGCGAACGTCTGGCCGTGGCCGAACGGTTCGGGGCCACCGCGACCGTTGACGTCGAGTCCACTCCGGACGAACGCATCGAGCGGGTGCGCGAGCTGACCGGCGGCCGCGGCGCCGACCACGTCTTCGACTTCGCGGGCGGCCCGACGATCGGCGAGGAGGCCGTCGCCTTCGCCGCCCAGCGCGGCACAGTCGCGATCGTCGGGTCCACCGGCCCGGCGCCCGTCCCGGTGCCGCTGGGCACGGTGATGGGCAAGGAGCTCACCCTCGCCGGCTCCCTCAACGGCGACATCGCCGACTACCACCGTTCGGTCGGGTTCCTCCGCGCCTTCGCCGACCGGATGCCGTGGGACGAGCTGTTCAGCCCGCCGGTCGGGCTGGCCGGCGCGTCCGCCGCCGTCGAGTCGATGTCCCGGCTCGGCGAGCTCAAAGCCGTCATCGACCCCCGACTTCCCTAGGAGCGTTCCCGTGCCCATCCCCCAGCGCCGCATCGGCCGCGACGGCCCGCGCACCGGCGTGCTGTCCCTCGGCTCGTGGCACACCTACGACCGGATGGACTTCCGCGAAGCGGTTTCGCTGCTGCGGACCGCCGTCGACGCCGGGATCACGCTCTTCGACGTCGGGGTGTACGGCCTGCCCGGCAGCCCGCCGGTCTTCACCGACGTCCTGTTCTCGGCCATGGTCCGGGCCGCGGGCCTGCGCCGGGACGACTACCTGCTCTCGGCCAAGCTGTGGCTGGAGGGCTACCCGGAGCACAGCCTGCGCGCCCAGCTGGAGAACGCGTTCTTCCGGGCCGGCGTCTCGCACGCCGACCTGGTGATCCTCGGCGACCTCCGGCGCGCCGACACCGACCTGCACGCCCTCGTCACCGACCTCGCCGAGTTGCACGACACGGGGCTGATCGGGCGGTGGGGCGTCAACAACTGGTCGGCGTCGGCCATCAAGGCCGTCCACGGCTTCGCGGCCGCGGACGGTGTCCCCGGCCCCGCGATCGCCCAGCTGAAGTACAGCGTGGCGCGGCGGTCCATTCCGGACGGCGAGCCGTTCGCTTCGGTCTTCGAGCTCGGAGTGTCGCTCCAGGCGTCCGACGTCTTCGAAGGCGGGGTCCTGCTCGGGAAAGGCGGCCGCCAGGTCGGCCGGGACCCCGGTGACGTCCGGCAGCGAATCGCGGACTCGGCGGCCGACCTCGCGAAGGTGGCCGAGAGCTTCGGGGCGACCCCGGCCCAGCTGTGCCTGGCGTTCACCCTCACGCACCCGGCGAACACGACGACGTTGTTCGGCGCCACGAGTGTGCGGCAGCTCGAGGACAACCTGAAGGCGGTCGCGCTGGCCGAGCGGGTGGGCGCGGCGGAACTGCGGGCGCTCGTGGAACCGTTCTGGGCGGACCGGGACGCCGTCGATCCGGAGGGGCCGTGAACCTCTCCGCCGAGACGCTCCCCGCGATCCGCGCGTCCTTCCGCAACCCCACGCCGCCGGAGGCCATCGGCGACCGGGACATCACCTGGTCGGACCACGCGCTGGACGGCGGGGTCGTGGTCACCGTGCTGCAGCCCCGGCACCCGCGGCCGGACGCCCCCGGCCTGTACAGCATCCACGGCGGCGGGATGGTGATGGACGACCGGTTCGCCGACCTGCCGCGGCTGGTGCCGTTGATCGAGGAGTTCGGGTTCGTCTGCGCCACGGTCGAGTACCGGCTCGCGCCCGAGCACCCGCACCCGGCGCCGCTCGATGACTGCTACGCGGGCCTCGTGTGGTTCGCGTCGGCCTTCGGCTTCGAGCGGCTCGTCGTCGGGGGCGGCAGTGCGGGCGGCGGGCTCAGCGCCGGGGTGGCGCTGCTGGCTCGCGACTACGGCGGCCCGGCACTGGCCGGGCAGCTGCTGCTGTGCCCGATGCTCGACGACCGGACGTCGGCCGACCTGCCGGACCTCGTGTGGACGAAGCAGGCCAACGACTTCGGCTGGCGCAGCCTGCTGAACGGGCAGATCTCGCCGTACGCGGCCCCCGCGCGGATGGCGGACTTGAGCGGCCTGCCGCCGGCGTTCGTCGAGGTCGGCGGGGCGGAGCTGTTCCGCGACGAGGACGTGGCCTACGCCCAGCGGCTGGCCGAGGCGGGCGTCCCGACCGAGCTGCACGTCTGGGCGGCGGCCCACCACGGCTTCGACCGGTTCGCCCCGGAGACCGAGGTGACCCGCGCGGCGCTGGCCGCGCGGTCCTCGTGGCTGCGGCGCCTGCTCAGTTCCCGATGAGGAACCGCGCGGCCTGCTCGCCGACCAGAACCGCCGGCGCGTTCGTGTTGCCCGTCGTCACGCGGGGCAGCACCGACGCGTCGGCGACCACCAGGCCGTCCAGGCCGGGCACGGCCAGCCGCGGGTCCACGACCGCGTCCGGACCGGTGCCCATCCGGCAGGTGCCGACCTGGTGGTGGTACGTGATCGCCGTCCGGCGGACGTACTCGCGGACGTCGGTGCCCGGCGCCGGGTACCTCGGCCGGGCGCCCCATTCCCCCGCCAGCGCCGGCGCGCGGCCGACCTCGAGGCACTGCTCCACCGACGCCACCAGGCTCTCGAAGTCCGCCGGCGCGGACAGGGCGGCAAGATCGATCAGCAGTTCGTCGTCGGGCGAAGGGCCGGACAGCTTCAGGCTTCCCCGGCTCTCCGGCGTGACCATGCCCGCCATCAGCGAGAACCCGGTCGGCGGCCCGGACATCCACGGCTCGTACATCGGCACGCTGAAGCAGATCGGCTGCGTGTCGGGCACCGCCAGGCCGTCCCGGCTGCGCCAGAACCAGTGCACCTGCGTCACCGGCCTGCCCGGCGCGGGCGCGACCTCGCGGGAGGTCGAGAAGATGATCGGCGAGAGCAGGTGATCGTGCAGGTTGCGCCCCACGCCCGGCAGGTCCGCGACGACGTCGAGGCCGAGCGCGCGCAATTCGTCCGCCGGGCCGACGCCGCTGCGGAGCAGAATCGCGGGCGAGGCCAGCGCCCCCGCGGCGAGCACCACCAGGTCCGCGGAAAGCTCCTGCAGCACGCCGTCGAGAGCGACCACCACACCGGTCACGCGCGAGCCGGAGAACCGGAGCCGGTGCACCAGCGCTCCCGTGTGGACAGTCATCCGCGAGGCCACCGGCGCCCCGTAGGCGTGCCAGGTGTTGAACCGCCGGCCACCACGCAGGGTGATCCGCTCGACGGAAACGCCGTCCAGGTTCCCGCTGTTGTAGTCCGGGTTCAGCGCCAACCCGGCCGAGACGCAGGCGTCCATTATGGACTGCTGGACCGGGTGCAGCGGCTCGTTCGGGACGACCTCCAGGAGGTCCTTTTCGATCCGCGCGAACACCGGCTCGACGTCGGCCCAGCTCCAGCCGGGCAGGCCCCAGCCGTCGTAGTCGGCCGGGGCGCCGCGGACCCAGATCATCGCGTTGAGGGCGTGCGACCCGCCGAGCACCCGGCCGCGCGGCAGGTGCAGCCGCCGTCCGGCGGCGTGCTCCTGCGGCACCGTGTACAGGTCCCAGTCTTCGGGACCGTGCCACAGCTCCCCGGCCCGGGCGGGGTCGTGGATCGCCGGGTTGACGTCCTCGCCCCCGGCCTCCAGCAGCGTCACCGCCGCACCCGCGTCCACCAGCCGCCGCGCCACCACCGAACCGGCCGAGCCGGCGCCCACCACGATCACGTCCATGCGGCCCAGCCTGACGCGCGGCCCGCACCCCGCACGGGATCCCTTCGCGGTCGGTCAACGGGCGTGCGGGAGCGGACAAGACCCGCGGCGGCCCGCCGCCCGATACTCGGTTCACCCCAGGCCGAGGAGGACACCGGGATGGCGACACGCCTCTGCATCGACGGACAGTGGACCGAAGCCGGTGGCGGCGCGCTCCCGACCCGCGACCCGGCCACCGGCCGGATCCTCGAAGAGGTCGGCACCGCTTCGCGAGCCGACGTCGACGCCGCCGTCGCGGCCGCGCGGCGAGCGCTTTCCGCGCCCGGGTGGGCCGGGCTGCTGCCGGTCCGGCGCGCCGCCCTGCTGTTTCGCCTCGCCGACCTCGTCGAGCAGCACCACGAAGAACTGGCCCGGCTGGAAACCCTGGACCAGGGGCAGCCGATCGCGGTGTCCCGGCAGGTGAGTGTGACCGGCGCGGCCGAGCACTTCCGGTACTTCGCGGGGTGGGTCACGAAGCTGCAGGGCACCACGAACCCGGTGTCCTTCCCGGACACGCTGCACTACACCCGCCGCGAGCCGGTCGGGGTGAACGCGCTGATCACGCCGTGGAACTTCCCGCTGATGATCCTCGCCTGGAAGCTCGCCCCCGCGCTGGCCACCGGCAACACCGTGGTGATCAAGCCCAGCGAGGTCACGCCGCTGACGAGCATCCGGCTGGTCGAGCTGGTGCACGAGGCCGGGATCCCCGCGGGCGTGGTCAACCTCGTCACCGGTGACGGCGCCGTCGGCGCTCTCCTGACCGGGCACCCGGACGTCGACCACGTCTCCTACACCGGTTCCACGGCGGTCGGGAAGCTGATCACGGCGGCGAGCGCGGCGTCCAACCTCAAGCGGCTCACCCTCGAACTCGGCGGGAAGGCCCCGAGCATCATCGCGGCCGACGCCGACATCGACGCCGCCGTCGCGGGCAACCTCGCCGGCGCGACGCTCAACACCGGCCAGGTCTGCGCCGCGTACACGCGCTTCTACGTCGACCGCAAGCGCGAGCAGGAGTTCGTCGACAAACTGGCCCGCGGCCTGGAAGGCCTGCGGCTCGGGCCCGGCACCGAGGAGACCACGCAGGTCGGGCCGCTCGTGTCCGAGAAGCACCGCGAACACGTCGACTTCCTGGTCAGCACCGGCCGCGACCAGGGAGCCGACCTGGTGACCGGCGGGAACCCGCTCGACGGCGACGGCTACTTCTACACCCCGACGCTGTTCGCCGGCGTCCGCGACGACATGGCGATCATGCGCGAGGAGATCTTCGGCCCGGTGCTGGCCGTGACGGCCTACGACGACGGCGACGAGCCGCTGGCCCGCGCCAACGACACCGAATACGGCCTGGCCGCGACGGTGTGGACCCGCGACATCCGCACGGCGCAGCGCTACGCGGACGGCCTCCGGGCCGGCGCGGTGTTCGTCAACATGCCGCCGATCCCGGACATGGCGGCGCCGTGGGGCGGGTACAAGGCGTCCGGCTGGGGCCGCGAGATGGGCCCGTGGGCCCTCGACGCGTACACCGAGACCAAGTCCGTCTGGCTCCATTACGGCGGCTGAAGGGGGTTTCCCCGCGCCATAGATCGTATATTATTTGAGATACTTTCTCCCGAACCGGCAGGCAGGACCACCGATGACACCTCTCCCGCAGCGGCCCGGCAAGATCATCGCGCTGCACCTCAACTACCGTTCCCGCGCCGCCCAGCGCGGCCGGGTACCGGAGCAGCCGTCGTACTTCCTCAAGCCCCCGACGTCCGTCGCAGCGAGCGGCACCGCCCTCGAACGGCCGGCCGGCACCGAGCTGCTGGGCTTCGAAGGCGAGATCGCGCTCGTCATCGGCCGCACGGCCCGCCGCGTCCCGCCCGACGAGGGCTGGTCGCACGTCGGCGGCGTCACCGCGGCCAACGACTTCGGCGTCTACGACCTGCGGTACGCCGACAAGGGCAGCAACCTGCGCGCCAAGGGCGGCGACGGCTTCACCCCGCTCGGGCCGGCGGTCCTGCCCGCGGCCGGCGTCGACCCGGCCGCCCTGCGGCTGCGGACCTGGCTCAACGGCGAACTCGTCCAGGAGGACACCACCGCCGACCTGCTCTTCGGCTTCGGACGGCTGGTCGCCGACCTTTCGCAGCTGATCACCCTCGAACCCGGCGACGTCGTCCTGACCGGGACGCCCGCGGGAGCGTCGGTCGCCGTGCCCGGCGACGTGGTCGAGGTGGAGGTCGACGGCGGCGGCCACACCACCGGCCGGCTCGTCACCCCGATCACCGAGGGCACCGTCCCGTTCGGGCCGTACGGTGCGCTCCCCCGCATCGACGAGCAGCAGCGCGCGGACGCGTACGGGACCGCCGAGCCGCAGTTCGAGCTGACGGCCTCCTTGAAGCAGCGGATCGAATCCGTCGGCACCGCCACGCTGTCGGCCCAGCTGCGCAAGCGCGGGTACGACGCCGTGTCGATCGACGGGCTCACCTCGACCAGGCCCGGCGCCCGGCTGACCGGTCGCGCGCGGACCCTGCGGTACCTGCCGTACCGCGAGGACCTGTTCAAAGCCCGTGGCGGCGGCTACAACGCGCAGAAGCAGGCGATCGACCGCCTCGGCCCGGGTGACGTCCTCGTCATGGAGGCCCGCGGCGAACGCGGCACCGGCACGGTCGGCGACATCCTCGCGCTGCGGGCCCAGGTCCGCGGCGCCGCCGGGATCGTCACCGACGGCGGGGTCCGCGACCTGGCCGCGGTGTCCGCTTTGGACATTCCCACCTACCACGCCGGGCCGCACCCGGCGGTGCTCGGCCGGCGGCACGTGCCGTGGGACGTCGACGTCGCCATCGCCTGCGGTGGCGCCGCGGTCCGCCCGGGCGACGTCATCGCCGGCGACGGTGACGGCATCCTGGTCATCCCGCCGGACCTCGTCGAAGAAGTCGTCGACGCGGCGATCGAGCAGGAGCTGCAGGAGACGTTCATCGCCGAGCGGGTCGCCGACGGCGAGCGCGTCGAAGGCCTCTACCCGATGGACGAGCACTGGCGCGGGAGGTACGCGGCATGGCGCGCGAACCGGTGAACGGCACCACGATGAGCAAGTCGCGGATCGCCTACGAGTGGATCAAGGCCCGGATCGCCGACGGCACCTTCTCCCCCGGCTACCGCCTGGTCCTGGGCCAGCTCGCGCAGGAGCTCGGCGTCAGCGTGGTGCCGGTCCGCGAGGCGATCAGGCTGCTGGAGGCCGAGGGCCTGGTGACCTTCGAGCGCAACGTCGGCGCCCAGGTCGCGATGGTCGACGAAAGCGAGTACCAGCACACGATGCAGACCCTCGCCCTGGTGGAAGGCTACGCGGCCGCGCTCGCCGCACCTGTCCTCCTGCCAGACACGCTGGCGAAGGCCCGCGCGCTGAACGCCGAGCTGGCCGGCTGCCTCGGCGACTTCGAACCCGCGAAGTTCACCGGCCTCAACCGCGACTTCCACGCCGTGCTGTTCGAAGCCTGCCCCAACCCGCAGGTCCTCGACCTCGTCCGCCGCGGCTGGGACCGGCTCGGCCGGCTGCGCAGCTCGACCTTCAGCTTCGTGCCCGGCCGCGCCCGCGAGTCGGTCGCCGAGCACGAAACCATCCTCGGCCTGCTCGAACGCGGCGCGCCCGGCGCGGAGATCGAACAGGCTGTCCGCGCCCACCGGCTGGCCACCCTGGACGCCTACCTCGCCTACCGCCGCCACTGACGCGACTGACGCGACTGACGCGACTGACGCACGAAGGGAAACCCATGCGATTCCGCTCCGACCCCCGGGCCATCCGCGGGTCGATCGCGCCCTTGATGACGCCGTTCACCGCCGACGGGGCCGTCGACCACGACGGCCTGAAGAACCTCGTGCGCTGGCAGCTCGCCTCGGGCACGCACGGCATCTCGATCGGCGGTTCCACCGGCGAGCCCGGCTCCCAGACGGTGGCCGAGCGCGCCGAGGCGATCCGGACGGTGGCCGCCGAGGTCGGCGACCGCGTCCCCTTCGTCCCCGGGACCGGTTCGGCGAAGCTCGACGAAACCCTGGAACTCACCGCGGCCGCGCGCGACGCCGGGATCGACGCCGCCCTGGTCATCACGCCCTACTACGCGCGGCCGACACAGGACGCCCTGTTCGTCTGGTACCGCACGGTCTGCCGCGAGTTCCCGGACCTGCCGATCATCGCCTACAACGTGCCGAGCCGGACCGCGGTCGACCTCGCACCGGAGACCGTCGCGCGGCTCTTCCGCTCGTGCGACAACTTCGCCGGGATCAAGGAGACGACGAAGGACTTCGAGCACTTCTCGCGCGTGCTGCACCTGTGCGGCCGGGACCTGGTCGTGTGGTCCGGGATCGAGCTGCTCTGCCTGCCGCTGCTGGCCCTCGGCGGCGCCGGGTTCGTCAGCGCGACGGCCAACATCGCCCCGGCCGCGTGCGCCGAGATGTACACGGCCTGGCAGGCCGGTGACCACGAGCGCGCCCGCGAACTCCACTACGGCCTGCACCCGCTGGTCGACCTGCTGTTCGTGGAAACCAATCCGGCGCCCGGGAAGTGGGTGCTCGAACAGCGCGGGCTGATCGCCTCCGGGCACGTCCGGCCGCCGCTGATCCCGCCCACCGAATCCGGCCTCGCCCGGATCAAGGACCTGATGGCCGAAGGCGCGCAGTACCTCAGCCCGGTCGACGGCTTCTCTGTGGAAGGAAAGGCATGACCCACCACGTCCCGGACGGACTGCCGGGCGAGCTCAAGCACTACATCGGCGGCCGGCTCGTCGACAGCGTCTCGGGCAAGACGTTCGACGTCCTCGACCCGGTGTCGAACACCCCGTACGTGACCGCCGCGGCGGGCCAGGCCGAGGACGTCGACCGCGCGGTCGCGGCGGCCCGGGAGGCGTTCACCGGTGGGCCGTGGCCGCGGATGCTGCCGCGGGCGCGGGCGCGCGTGCTGAACAGGATCGCCGACGCCGTCGAAGCCCAGGACCGGCGGCTCGCCGAGCTGGAGACGTTCGACACCGGCCTGCCGATCACCCAGGCGCTCGGGCAGGCGCAGCGGGCGGCGGAGAACTTCCGGTTCTTCGCCGACCTCGTCGTCGCCCAGGCCGACGACACCTACCAGGTGCCCGGGCGGCAGGTGAACTACGTGCACCGCAAGCCGGTCGGCGTCGCCGGGCTGATCACGCCGTGGAACACGCCGTTCATGCTCGAGAGCTGGAAGCTCGCGCCGGCGCTGGCCTCGGGCTGCACGGTGGTGCTCAAGCCGGCCGAGTTCACGCCGCTCTCGGCGAGCCTGTGGGCGGGGATCTTCGCCGAGGCGGGGCTGCCGGACGGGGTGTTCAACCTCGTCAACGGCTTCGGCGAGGAAGCGGGTGACGCGCTGGTCAAGCACCCGGACGTGCCGCTGATCTCGTTCACCGGCGAGACCACGACCGGGCAGACGATCTACCGCAACTGCGCGGCGCACCTCAAGGGCATGTCGATGGAGCTGGGCGGCAAGTCCCCGGCGATCGTCTTCGCCGACGCCGACCTCGACGCCGCCCTCGACTCGACCCTCTTCGGCGTGTTCTCGCTGAACGGCGAACGCTGCACCGCGGGCAGCCGGATCCTGGTCGAGCGGCCGATCTACGATGAGTTCTGCGCGCGGTACGCGGAACGGGCCGCGAACATCGTCGTGGGCGATCCGCACGACCCGGCCACCGAGGTCGGCGCGCTGGTGCACCCCGAGCACTACGACAAGGTGATGAGCTACGTCGAGCTGGGCAAGACCGAAGGCAGGCTGCTCGCCGGCGGTGGTCGTCCGTCCGCTTTGGACACCGGGAACTATGTGGCGCCAACGGTGTTCGCCGACGTCCCCCCGACCGCGCGGATCTTCCAGGAGGAGATCTTCGGCCCCGTCGTCGCCCTGACGCCGTTCGACACCGAGGCCGAAGCCCTCGCGCTCGCCAACGACGTCAAGTACGGCCTGGCCGCGTACCTGTGGACGTCCGATCTCGCGCGGGCGCACACCTTCGCGCAGTCGGTCGAAGCCGGGATGGTCTGGCTGAACTCGCACAACGTCCGCGACCTGCGGACGCCGTTCGGCGGGGTCAAGGCGTCCGGCCTCGGCCACGAAGGCGGCTACCGCTCCCTCGACTTCTATACCGATCAGCAGGCCATCCACGTCTCACTCGGGCCGGTGCACACGGCCCGGTTCGGCGCCGGGAAGGAAACCGCATGACCACCACCCCGCCGGACGTCATCCGCTGCGCGTACGCCGAACTCGTCGTCACCGACCTCGCCGCTTCGCGGGCGTTCTACGTCGACGTGCTCGGGCTCGTCGTCACCCACGAAGACGACTCCGCGTTGTACCTGAGGGCGTTCGAGGAGTACCTGCACCACTCGCTGGTGCTGCGCAAGGGCCCGGAACCCGCGCTGGGCGTGCTGGCCTACCGGGTGCGCACCCCGGCCGACCTCGAGCTGGCCGAGGCGTACTACCGCGAGCTCGGCTGCCCGGTCTCCCGGCGGCCGGCCGGCGCCACCCGCGGCATCGGCGAGGCGGTGCGCGTGCTCGACCCGCTCGGGTTCCCGGTCGAGTTCTTCCACGACGCCGAGCACGTCGAGCGGTTCACCCAGCGCTACGACGTCCACGGCGCCGGCGCCCTGTCGCGGCTGGACCACTTCAACCTCGACACCCCGGACGTCCCGGCGGCCCGGAAGTACTACGAGGGCCTGGGTTTCCGCGTCTCGGAGGACATCCAGGACGACGAGGGCACGGTGTACGCGGCCTGGATGTTCCGCAAGCCGACGGTCCACGACGTGGCCCTGACCGGCGGCGACGGCCCACGGCTGCACCACATCGCGTTCGCCTCCCACGAACGGCACCAGATCCTGCACATCTGCGACCACCTCGGCGCGCTCCGGAAGTCCGGCATGATCGAGCGCGGCCCGGGCCGCCACGGCGTGTCGAACGCGTTCTACCTCTACGTCCGCGACCCGGACGGGCACCGCATCGAAATCTACACGCACGACTACTACACCGGCGACCCGGACAACCCGGTGATCACCTGGGACGTCCACGACAACCAGCGCCGCGACTGGTGGGGCAACCCGGTGGTGCCGAGCTGGTACACCGACGCATCGCTCGTGCTCGACCTCGACGGGCGCGTCCAGCCGGTCGTCGAACGGGCCGAGCCGCGCGAAGCCGACGTCACCATCGGCGCCGACGGGTTTTCCTTCACCGGCGGGGCGGAGTACAAGCTGGGCGAGCAGGTGTGAAACCCACTCACGGGTGCGGTGCAGGAGGAGGCCGGTTCACTTCCGGGGCAGGCCCTGCGGATTGACCTCCGAGGCCGGCAGCGCCTCCGAAGTGAGGTTCCAGCGCTTGAGGACCTCCGCGTACCGGCCGTTCTTGATCACCGTGTCCAGGGCCTGCTGCAGGGCCTTGACCAGGCCGTCGTCCTTCTTGGTCATCGCCGCGATGTCCGCCGGGATCGTGCCGCCGCCGGAGACCGTGCCGACGATCTTGGTCTTCCCGTCGACGGCGACGTGGTAGGCCGAGGTCGGGTTCGGGCCGACGTAGGCGTCGATGCGGCCGGACTGCAGCGCCAGGTAGTAGTCCGAGGTCGCCTGGTAGTACTGGAACTTCACCGGCGCCAAGCCGGCCGCCTTGTTCTGCTGGTCCCAGCGCAGCAGGATCTGCTCCTGGTTCGTCCCGGCGCTCACGCCCACGGTGAGCCCGGCGATGTCCTTCGGCTCCTTCACCGAGACGTTCTTCTCGCTCTTCACCTCGAACGCGATGGTGTCCTTGCGGTAGGTCGCGAAGTCGTACTTGTCCTTGCGCTCCTCGGTCACCGTGATGTTCGAGAACCCCGCGTCGAACTGCCGGTTCTCCACCGACAGGAACAGGTTCTCCCACGACGAGGCCTGCAGGTCGAGCTTGAGGCCGAGGACGTCGGCGACCAGCTGCGCGAGGTCGGGCTCGACCCCGATGACCGTCTTGTCGTCGTCCGCGCGGAACGACAGCGGCGGGGTGCCGTTACCCGTGGTCCCGACGACCAGGGTGCCGCGGTTGCGGATGTCGGCGGGAACGAGCGCGGCGATCGCGTCGGCCTTCTGCGCCCGGACGCGGTTCTGGTTCGCGGTGATGTTGACCCCGCCGGGCTGATCGGCGACGGGCGCGGTCACTGCCTCGGGGTTGCCGCACGCGGCGAGCACGAACACCGAAGCGAGCAAAATTGTTCTCGACTTCATGACTCTCCTCAAAGGACTTTGTCGACGAAGGCCCGGGTGCGGGCGTGGCGGGGGTTGTCGAGGACGTCGGCGGGCGGGCCCTGTTCGACCACGCGGCCTTCGTCGAGGAACACGACGGTGTCGGCGACTTCGCGCGCGAAGCCCAGTTCGTGGGTCACGACGACCATGGTCGTTCCGGTCCGCGCCAGGTCGCGGATGACCGCGAGGACCTCCCCGACCAGCTCGGGGTCGAGGGCCGAGGTGGGTTCGTCGAACAGCAGGACGTCCGGTTCGAGGGCCAGCGCCCGCGCGATCGCGACCCGCTGCTGCTGTCCGCCCGACAGCCGCCGGGGGTACTGGTCCGCCTTGTCCGCGAGCCCGACCCGGTCCAGCAGCTCGCGCGCCTCGGCCTCGGCTTCGGCGCGCGGACGGCGTTGCGCGGAAACCGGCGCCTCGACGACGTTCTCCAGCACGGTCAGGTGCCCGAACAGGTTGAAATTCTGGAACACGAACCCGATCTTCGTGCGCTGCTTGAGGATCTCGCGTTCCTTGAGCTCGTGCAGCCGGTTCCCGGACCGGCGGTAGCCCATCAGCTCGCCGCCGACGCTGATGAAGCCGCGATCGGCGCGTTCGAGGTGGTTGATCAACCGCAGCAGCGTGGACTTGCCGGACCCCGACGGGCCCAAGAGGACGGTCACCTCCCCTTGGCGCACCTGGAGGTCGACCCCGTCGAGGACGGTCAGGTCGCCGAAGCTTTTGTGAACGCCCCGAACGTCCACCATGTACTCCGTGCTCACGCCCGCCTCCAAGCCGCGCGCAGGCGCTGCAGCGGCGTCGGCGGCAGCGCCCGCTGGGTGCCGCGGCCGAAGTGGCGTTCGACGGAGAACTGCGCGACCGACAGGACGGTGGTCAGCGCGAGGTACCACGCGGTGGCCACGAGCAGCAGCGGGATCACGCGGCCACTCCGCGTGTAGATCACCTGGACCTGGTAGAACAGCTCCGGCAAAGCCATCACATAGACCTGCGAGGTCGCCTTCAGCAGGCCGATGATCTCGTTGGCCGCGGTCGGCACGATGGTGCGCATCGCCTGTGGCAGCACGATCCGGCGGAACTGCCGCCCGGCCGGGATACCCAGGGCCGCGGCCGCCTCCCGCTGCCCCGCGTCCACCGACAGGAAGCCGGCGCGCACGATCTCCGCGGCATAGGCGCCTTGGTGCAACGCGAGTCCGAGGCCGGCGGCGAGGAACGGCGGGATCAGGCTCATCGTCCCCACCGAAACGAAGGAGGGGCCGAACGGGATGCCGAACGAGACCTCGTTGTAGAGGATGGCGAGGTTGTACCAGAACAGCAGCTGCAGGATGAGCGGGACCGATCGGAAGATCCACGTGTAGGTCCAGCTGACCGCCCGCAGCAGCGGATTGCGGGAGATGCGCAGCAACGCCAGCACGGTCCCGAGGAGGAATCCGGCCACGACACCGAACAGCGTCAGTTCCAGGGTCAGCGCGACGGCTTCCAGGATCGACTTCTGGAAGACGAACCGGGTGAACGTCGGCCAGTCGAACGCCTTGTTGGTGATCAGCGCATGACCGGCCATCGCGACGAGAACCGCCACGACGGCGGCGGCGATCCAGGTCAGCGGATGGCGTGCGGGAACGATCTTGAGCGTTTCTTCCGGCGCCGCGGCGGAGGCAGGTCGCGTTCCGAGATCGCTGGTCATCTCGCCCCCACCGCGGTGGGAAGCGCTTTCGAGAACGCCAACCGCGTCACCGGGACGGCGTCGACGTCGAAGTGCGGGGTGTAGCCGGTGGCCAGGTAGAGCCCACGCGCCTCGGGCTGGTTCGGACCGGTGGTCAGGAAGATCCGGGTGTACCCGCGGCGGCCGGCTTCGGCCTCCAGTTCGGCGACGACGCGGCGGCCGAGGCCGTGACCACGGTGCGCGCGATGGGTCCAGATCCGCTTGAGTTCGGCGGTTTCCTCGTCGTAGCGCTGAAACGCCCCGCCTGCGACGGTGACTTCGCCTGCCAGGAGCAGCAACAGTCCACCGTGTGGCGGAGCGAACCGCTCGGGTGGGTACTCACGGAGTTCGAAGTGGACGTCGTTGAGCACGCGGTGGTAGCGCGCGGAATACTCGCGGGCCAGGTCGGCGAGCAACGGCCGGACCCGCGGATCAGACTGGGCGACCCAGACGGATTCGGGCATGGGGGTACCTGTTCCGGAAAAGGAAAGGGGGAGAAAAGCGCGGGCGCTTTCCGCTTGCTCCCACAAACCTTAGGAAGCACGCCGAGCCCGGTCAACGAGCCGTCCGCGGATTCCAGATCCTGGACGACGGGCCCCGACGATTCGCCGGCGGCGCGGCCTCAGCGCAGCTGCCGCCAGGCTTCGCGACGGCGGCGCTGGGCTTCCGGGTCGGCGACCGGTGCCGCCGACAGCAACCGCCGCGTGTACGGGTGCGCCGGCGCGGTCAGGACGTCCTTGGCCGGCCCCTGCTCGACCACGTGCCCGCGGTGCATCACCGCGACCCGGTCGGCGAGCTGCTCGATCACCGCGAGGTCGTGGCTGATGAACAGGCACGCGAAGCCGAACTCGTGCCGGAGGTCGCGCAGGAGGTCGAGGATGCGGGCCTGGATGGTCACGTCGAGCGCGCTGGTCGGTTCGTCGGCCACCAGCAGGTCCGGGCGCAGCGCGAGGGCCCGCGCGATGCAGGCACGCTGCCGCTGGCCGCCCGAGAGCTCGTGGGGGTAGCGGGAGCTCAGCGACGGCGACAGCTGCACCGCGGACAACAGCTCCGCCACCCTGCTGTCCACTTCGGACCCGCGCACGGTCCGGTGCAGGCGCACCGGCGTCGCGACGCTCTCCCCCACCGTCGTCCGCGGGTTCAGCGACGACAGCGGGTCCTGGAACACCACGCCGATCCGGCGGCGCAGCCGCTTCGCCGCCCGGCCGCGGACCCGGGTGATGTCCGCGTCCCCGATGTGCACCGTCCCCGCCGTCGGCGCGAGCAGGCCGGTGACCGCCCGGGCCACCGTGCTCTTGCCCGAGCCGGACTCCCCGACCAGGCCCAGGACCTCCCCCGGTGCCACGTGCAGGCTCACCACCGAGGCCGCGTGGACGGCCATCGTGCGGAACCGGCCGCGGTAGGTCACCGACAGGTTCTCCACGCGCAGCAGCGGCGCCTCGGCGGGCACGTCCGGGACCGACGCCGTCGCGGGGTGCCCGGACGCGGCGACGTGCCCCGGTGACACTTCGACCTCCGCGGCCAGGGCACGTTCGATCCCGGTCGTCGCCGCGGTGCTGAGCGAGACCACCGAGCCGAGCAGCTGCCGGGTGTAGTCCTCGGCCGGCGCCGAGAAGATCGCTTCGACCGGCCCCTGCTCGACCACGCGGCCGTCGTGCATCACGACCACCCGGTCGGCGAGGTCGGCGACCACCCCCATGTCGTGCGTGATCAGCAGGATCGCCGTCCCGAGCCGCGCGCGCAGGTCCCGCAGCAGCTCGAGGATCTCCGCCTGCACCGTGACGTCCAGTGCGGTGGTCGGCTCGTCGGCGATCAGCAGCTTCGGCTCGTTCGCCACCGCCATCGCGATGACCACGCGCTGCAGCTGCCCACCGGACAGCTCGTGCGGGTAGGACCGGAACCGCTCGCGCGGCTCCGGCAGCCCGACCAGGGCGAGCAGCTCGGTCGCCCGTTCCCGCGCGACCGGAGCCGCGAGCGGCTGGTGGGCCCGGATGGCCTCGACGAGCTGGTCCCCGATCGTGAACACCGGGTTCAGCGCGCTCATCGGCTCCTGGAACACCATGCCGACCTCGCCGCCGCGGACCCCGCGCAGCTCGGCCGGGGTCATCGCGTAGAGGTCCCGCCCGGCCAGCTCCGCGCGGCCGGTCACGCGGGCCGTGGGCGGGAGCAGGCCGAGCAGGGACATCGCGGTGACCGTCTTGCCGGAGCCGGACTCCCCGACCACCGCGACGACTTCGCCCGCGCGGACCTCGTAGCCGACCCCGCGGACGGCTTCGACGTCCCCGAACGAGACCGCGACGTCGTGCAGCCGCAGGAGCCCGGCTCCGCTCACTGGACGATCCCGAACTTGCGGTAGTCGACGTAGGCCGGGAAGCGCCCGATCTCGACGCCACCGACCTGCGACCCGTGCAGGAACGAGTTGCGGGTGTAGATCAGCGGCACCACGGGCGAGTCGGCGAGGATCTTCTTGTCCAGCGCCGCCCACTTCTTGCCCGCCTCGGTCGGGTCGACGGTGGCCTGCGCCTCGGCGATCAGCTTGTCGACCTCGGGGTTGTTGTAGCGGGACTCGTTGTACCCGCCGTTGCCGATCTCGGTCGACTGGAACAGCGGCTGGATGTTCGCGTTGGCCGACGGGATGTCCGGCTGCCACGAGGTCAGCGTCAGGTCGTAGTCCGAGAGGCCCTTGGTGTCCACTTCGGACGTGTAGGTGTCCTCGTCGAGCGGCTTGATGGAGATCTTGATGCCCGCCCGCGCCAGGGACGCCTGGATCGCCGCGGCCTTCTCCGGAAAGCCGCGTTCGTTGTGGGTGGCCAGCACCAGGCCGTCCAGCCCGTTCGGGAACCCGGCCTCGGTCAGCAGCTGCTTGGCCTTGACGACGTCCCCGGACGGCGGCGCCGGGTACAGGTCGTACTGCTCGCGGCCCTGCAGCCCCGGCGTGATGAGCGTGGTGGCGACGTCCCCGGCCAGCTGGGCGCTGCCGGCGCTGGCCACCTGGTAGGCGGCCTTGTCGACGGCGTACTGGAACGCCTGGCGCACCTTCGGGTCCTTCAGGTTGCCGCGCTGGGTGTTCAGCGAAAGGTAGGCCAGTGCACCGGACTCCGACGTCACGAGCCGCGACTTCGCCGAGGCGTTGCCCTGGATCTGGGCCAGCTGCGCGGGCGAGGCGAAGGACATGCCGAAGGCGGCGCGGTCCTTGCCCGTGTCGTCGACCAGCCGCTTCGAGATGACCCCGGTGTCCTGGCCGAGCTCGAAGTCGATGGTGTCCGGGTTGGCCAGCCGCGTCTTGTCCTCGTCGCGGCTCCAGTTCGGGTTGCGCGTCAGCTTCGCCGACTTGCCGCGCTCGTAGCTCGCCAGCTGGTACGGGCCGGACGCGACCGGGTGGTCACCGTAGTTCGCCTCGGCGCCCTTGCCCTTCGGCACCGGCGAGAACGCCGGGGTGCTGGCGACCCAGTTGAAGTCACCGTACGGGCGGGCGAGGCGGAAAACGATCGTCTTCGCGTCCGGCGTCTGGATCGTGTCGAGGTCCTTGCCCTCGAACGGGCCCTTGTACGCCAGCCCCGGCGAGAGCAGGTCCTTGTGGTAGGCCAGGCCGCCGGAGAACGCCGGGGCGAACGAGCGCTCGAGGCCCCACTTGACGTCTTCGCTCTCGATCGGCGTGCCGTCGGCGTACTTCAGGCCGTCCTTGAGGGTGAACGTCCACGTCCGGCCGCCGTCGCTGGGCCGTCCGGTGTCGGTGGCCAGGTCGGGCACGATCGTGGTGTCCTTGCCCGGTGCGACGTCCCACGACGTCAGCCGCCGATGGATCAGCCCGAGCGTGGTGACGACCAGGTTCGAGCTCTTCGCCGGGTCCCACGTGATCGAGGGTGCGTCGTTGAGCAGGACGAGGTTTCCACCCGGTTTGACGGTGCCGCCCTGCCCCGCCGGCGTGTCGTTGGCGCCGCACGCCGTCAGCAGCGTGACGGCGGCCAGCACCCCCGCGGCAAGCCGCAGCTTCTTCATCGTTTCCCCTTCAGACGAGGCGCGCACGCGGATCGAGCGCGCCGTAGCAGAGATCGACCAGGAAGTTCAGGACCGTGACGAGCAGGGCCGAGAACAGCGTCACCCCGAGCAGCACGGGCAGGTTCAGCGACGCGATCGCGTCGACGAGCAGCCGCCCGACACCGGCCATGCCGAAGATCCGCTCGGTGATCACGGTCCCGGCCAGCAGGGCGCCGAGGTCGACGCCGAACACGGTGACCACCGGCAGCAGGACGTTGCGCAGCGCGTGCCGGCCGACGACCTTGCGTTCGGTGAGGCCCTTGGCCCGCGCGGTCCGGATGTAGTCCTCGCCGAGGGTTTCCAGCATCTGGCCGCGGGTGAGCCGCGCGTAGATCGCCGCGTGCAGGAACGCGAGCACGAACCACGGCAGCACCAGGTGCCACGCCCACTGCACGGGATCCTCGGTCAGCGGGACGTATCCGTTCTTCGGGACGACGTCGAGGGCGAACGCGAAGGTCGTGATGCCGATCATCCCGGCCAGGTAGGCGGGCATCGACACGCCGGCCATCGCGGCGGCCATCGTGATCCGGTCGACGGCGGTCCCGCGGCGCAGCGCGGAAAGCACGCCGAGGCCGACCCCGAGGACGATCCAGATCGCCGCCGCGCCCAGCGCAACGGAGAAGCTGACCTCGATCCGGCCGCCGATTTCGGCGAGCACGCCGACGTTGTTCTGGAAGTCCCAGCCGAAGCACGGCGCCGGGCAGTGGATCGCGGCGGCGCCGGTGCCGAACGTGCGGCCGCCGACGATCCCGCCGAGGAACTCGAAGAACTGCCCGTACCAGGGGACGTCGTAGCCCATGAACTCCCGCGCGAGCTGCAGTCCTTCGGGCGAACACGGGCGGCCGCAGGCCATCCGGGCCGGGTCGGCGGGCAGGACGTAGAACACGACGAACGTCACGAACGCGACGACGAACAGGACCAGCAGCATCCCGGCGAACCGGGTGGCGACGAACCGCGCGGTACGCATCAGGCAGCACTCCCGGAGCGTGGATCGAGGCCGTCGCGGATCGCGTCGCCGACGACGTTGAACGCCAGCGTGATCACGAACAGCAGGAGCCCCGGGAAGACCAGGTACATCGGGTCGGTCTCGAAGAAGTCGATCGCCGCGCTGATCGTGCGTCCCCAGCTGGGCGTCGGCGGGAGGACACCGACGCCGAGGAAGGACAGCGCGGCTTCGCTGCCGATCATCGACGGGATGGCCAGGCTGGCGACGACGATGATCGGCGCCCACAGGTTGGGCAGCAGTTCCTTCGTGAACACGTGCCACGGCCCACCGCCGACGACTTTCGCCGCGGCGATGAAGTCGCGCTTGGCCAGGGTCAGCGTCTGCGCCCGCACGATCCGGGCCACGCGCGGCCACCCGAACAGCCCGAGGACGACGATCAGCGTGACCTGGCGCGGGAAGTCGACCGGCAGGACCGCGCCGAGCGCGATCATGAAGATCAGGTACGGGAAGCCGAGGATGACGTCGGCGGTCCAGGTCACCAGGCGGTCCCACCAGCCGCCGAGGTAGCCGGCGCTGACCCCGATCACGACCCCGAGCGCCGTGCCCAGGGCGGTGGCCCCCAGGCCGACCAGCAGCGAGGTGCGCGCCCCGTGGGCGACGAGCGCGAACAGGTCGACGCCGGTCAGCGGCTCGACGCCGAACCAGTGCGCACCGCTCACGCCGCCGAGCACCCCGGCGGGCAGCCCGGTCGGGCCGAGCGTGGCGATGTCCGGAGTCAGGCTCTGGCCCTCGAGGAGGACGAAGAGGTCGGCCCCGGCGGCGAGCAGCACGATGACGACGATCAGGAGCGCGCAGACGGAGGTCCACCGGCCGGAGCGGACGGCGCGCCACACCGCGGCGGGCAGGGAACGTGCCGCGAGGGCCGGGACATCGGTGGATGTCGGCGGAGGGTTGACCACAGCACCTTCAAGGTTCAGCCGATCGAGTGACGATCAGGACCTTAAGGAGATTGACCGGTGATCGATTCACCGTCTCACGATGTGGACGGCAAGTCCCCGGCAGGCCGCGTACCTCCTCGCCGGCAGGAGATCCCGGTCACAGCGTGGCTTGCTCGATGTCCGCGGCTGCATCGACGGCCGTGCGCCCGTGCACCGCCGGGCGGCCACCGTACGGGTCGGCGTCCGTCCACAGTGCCGTCGGCGCCGCCGCGCGGACGACCGGCACGACCTCCGAGGCGAACCGTTCGAGCATGTCCAGCTGCTGCTCGTGCGGGATCATGGTGGGCAGGCTGAACGACTGCAGGTCGTGTCCGTAGGCTTCGTGCCACCACAGGATCTTCTCGGCGATCTGCTGCGGACTGCCGACCAGGACCGGCCCGCGCTCGATGGCGTCTTCGACGGTCGGGAACTCCATCGGGTTCCCCGGTGTGTGGTTTCCCGGCTGGTTGAAGTACTCGACGATCTTCTCGTAGGTCGGGCCGAAGGCTCCCCGGGCTTCTTGCGTGGTGTCCGCCAGGTAGAGGAAACCGGCACCCGCACCGACGAACGCGAACCGCGGGTCGTGGCCGTGCTCGGCGTAGTGCTTGCGGTAGTGCTCGATCAGCACCGTGTACCTCTCCCGCGGCTGGAGGGCGTTGGCCGAGAACAGCGGGTCGCCCCACTTCGCCGCCAGTTCCGCCGACGTCACCGTGGTCGCCGACCCGTGCCACACCCGCGGCGCGCCGGCGAACGGCCGCGGCAGGCTGGTCACGGCGTCCAGCGGGCCGCGGAACCGCCCCGACCAGGTGACGTCCTCCTCGCGCCAGAGCCGGCGCAGCAGCTCGTACTTCTCGGCGAGCGCGTCCCACTGGTCACCGTTCCCGATGCCGAACATCGGCAGCTGACGCAGCTCGTTGCCCTTGCCGATCACCAGCTCCAGCCGCCCGCGGGACAATTGGTCGACCGTCGCGTAGTCCTCGGCCACCCGCAACGGGTCGTGGATCGACAGCACCGAAACCCCGGTCTGGATCCGCACCCGGCTCGTCGTCGCGGCGATGGCGCCCAGCAGCACGGTGACGCCGCTGCTCAGGAAGTGCCCCGCGTGCCGTTCGCCGAGCGCGACCGCGTCGAACCCGAACTCCTCCGCGTAACGCGCCGACGTCACCGCCTGGGCGAAGCGCTCGTCGACGCGGACCCGGCGACCGGTCACCGGATTCGTCAGGTGGGGCAGGATGTCCAGGACCTGGAATCTCATCACGCGGCTCCGTCCGCTCCGGGCAAACACCGTCATCGTGCCGCCGGCGATCCGTGGGCCGTCAAGTCGTTCCACCCGCCGGGCGTCCTTCCCGCCGCGGCAGCCGCGGCCCACAATCGCCCCCATGACGACCCAGCCCGCACCCCGCGCGAACTCCGAGGTGGTCCACCTGGACATCCGGATCGACCTCACCGGGCGAGCCGCAGACGCCGCTCTCATCGCCACCCGGCTGACCACCGCGTTCGACGGACTGGCGAGCGTCGACGTCACCACCGCCCGTCCTCGGCGCGCCGCCCACCTCACCCTGGTCTCGGACCCGCTGCTGCGCATCGAGACCGAGTCCCGCCGCGCGGTCCTGCTGGGGAGCCCGCTCACCCTGACCCGGCTGGAATTCGATCTCCTGCGGTTCCTCCGCGCACACCCCGACCGGGTCTTCACCCGCGCCGCGTTGAAATCCGCGCTCTGGCCCCAGCCGCACGGCGGCGACCGGACGGTCGACGTCCACGTCCGCAAGCTCCGGGCCAAACTGGAACCCCACCTGGATCCGATCACCACGATCCGCGGCGTCGGCTACCGCTTCGAAGGGTCAGCCCCGGTAGCCCTGCTCTGAGCCGCTGTCGAACAGGAGAACGCTCGTGGCTGACGTCCCTCGTCAGTGGCCAGCGCAGGCACTCCACGGGAGCGATCGGACAGGGCCCGGCGTCAGTCACCGAAAGCCGCCCGGTGGGCCGACGCGCAGCCGGACGGCAGCTCGGCCGGGACGACGACGCTGCCGGTGATCGTCGTGCGGGGCTCGAGCGGGATCGCGCGCACGCGGGTCGAGCGGAGCTCCGCCACCTGGTCGGCCGTCAGCACCGTCCAGCTGCGCGGGTCGGAGCCGACCTCGACGATCGTGCCGGCGACCGTGGCCGCCCGGACCGGGGTGCCGGTCTCCTGAAGCGCGGCGATCACGGAGGGGTCGTGTTCCCGGGACGTCCGAAAGGGACCGTCGGCCAGTTCCGCCACGCCGACGGCCGCGCGACCTGCGGCGGCGTGCCGCGCGGACACGATCGCGAACAGCGACTCGGTCCACGTCGGCAGCACCTGCAGGCCGGGTGCCGCCCGCACCCCCCGCGCGAGCGCCAGGTCGAGCTCTCCCTGCCGGAGGGCGTTCAAGCGCGTGGGCAGCGGCAGGTCGACGAGCACGACGTCGAACGCCGGGGCCTGCTCGCGCAACGCGTCGATCCCGCGTTCCAGGCGGGCGGTGAACTGGCCGGTGCCGGTGCCGATACGCATCACCCCCGCCTGCGGGCTCGCCGCGCCCCGGACCCGGTCGGCGGCGGCCAGCGCCTCGCGCGCCGCACCGAGCACCCGCAAGCCGGCCGCCGTGAGCCGGACCCGGCGCGGTGAGCGGTCGAAGAGCCGAACCCCCAGCTCGCGTTCGAGCTGGGCGATCTGCCTGCTGACCGCGGGCTGGGCGATGTGCAGCCGGTCGGCGGCCCGGCCGAAGTGCAGCTCGTCGGCGACCGTGACGAAGTAGCGCAATGCCCGAAGTTCCACCGGCCCTCCCTGCGACGATGCCGCCAGGTTATCGCTGCACGGCCGCTTCGGTGCTGGTTCGCCGCGGGCCGTCGTGCTGGAGTCAGGACATGAACCTTGATCTCGGCCTGCTCGGCGCCCACCTGCGCGAGCACGAAGTCACTCCGGGAAGCGCGGCGGAAATCGAACGGGCCGGCTACGGCACGCTCTGGCTGGACGCCTCACCGCCGGCCGACCTCGCCCTCGCCGAGCAGCTGCTCGATGCGACCACCCGGCTGGCCGTCGGAACGAGCGTGGTGAACGTCTGGACGGCGGACGCGGACACCGTCGCCGCCTCCTACCACCGGATCGAAGCCAGGCACCCCGGCCGGTTCCTGCTCGGCGTCGGGATCGGGCACCGCGAAGTCCACACCGAATGGGCCTCACCGTACGACACGCTGGTGTCCTATCTCGACCGGCTCGACCAGGCGGGCATCCCGGCCGACCGGGTGGTGGTGGCCGCGCTCGGGCCGAGGATGCTGCGTCTGGCCCGCGACCGCACCGCCGGCACCATCCCCTGCATGACGACGCCCGAGCACACCCGGCGGGCGCGTTCCCTCATCGGCGCGGGCAAACTGCTGCTGCCCGGGCAGTTCGCGCTGATCGAGCCGGACGCCGAGCGGGCGCGCGCGATCGCCCGCTCCGCGCCACCCGGGACCGCGCTGGGGGTCGCCAACTACGCGAACAACCTCCGGCGGCTCGGGTACGGCGACGACGATCTCGCCGACGCGGGCAGCGATCGCCTCATCGACGCCCTCGTCGCCCACGGCGACCCCGCCGCCGTCGCGACCAGCCTCCTGGCCCACCGCGAAGCCGGCGCCGACCAGGTCGGCGTCTACCCGCTCGGCAACGACCCGGTCGCCACCCTGCTCGCGGTCGCCGAGGCGGTGCGGGCCGCCGAATCCCGCTGACGTGCCGGAGGATCCGTTCGACGCATCCGGTCGCGGTCACGGCGGATCGGGCCGCCGCACGGCCCTGCACGGGAGCCCGAGGTCACGCGAGGATGGACCGGCCCAATCCGGTCGGCACGGCGTCGTCTTGGAGGTGTGGACGCGGCTGCACGGCACGTCGCGGTAGTGCCGCTGCAGCGGGTCGGCCCGCGTCAACCCGGGATTGTTGGCGAGCGCGACGGCCTGTTCCACGGCCTCGACGAGCAAGTGCGTCGCGAGCACCTTCCCCACCCCGGCGTGCGCCGCCGCGGCCGGGTCGCCCTCGCCGGCCCGGCGGGCGAGCCCGAACCGGATCTCCTCCACTCCAGTGATCCGCGCGGCAATCGCCCCGCCCCGGTCTGGAACCTCGGCCGGGTGGCCTGCGGCTTCTGGCGCGCTGCTCATCCGCGTCGAGGAGGTGGCCGCTGCCGGCCCGCGGCCAGGTCGGCGGAGGACCGCGACTGCTTGGTGGAAGATGCATCGCCGCTGGAGAAACCGGACGTGATCAATCACCACGTGCTCCGCGGCCGGACCGGCCATCGTCCCGCCCGAATCGGTCGGCTCGTCAGGCTTCGGTGACGTTGAGCGGCCGGTTGTTCCGTCGCAGCAGGAACGCGGTCAGGACGCCGGCGATGGCAGACGCGATACCGAGGACGGCGAGGGCGCCTTGGAGCCCGCCGGTGGCGGTACCGATCGCGGCGAGCGCGATCGGGGCGGCGAACTCGCCGAGGAACAACGTGCTGGTCCACAGGCCGGTGCCGCGGCCTCGCCGGTCGAAGGTGAGCCGGTTGACCGCCCAGCTCAGCAGGGTGGGCAGGAGCATGCCGGTGCCGAAGCCGGTGAAGACCGAGCCGACGGTGATGACGACCGGCGAGGCGGTGGCGAACACGATGAGGAGGCCCACCGCCGAAAGGCCGAACTCGACGGGCAGCAGGGCCCGGGGCGTCTTGCCGGACAGGCGGCCGAACGTGATCGCGCCGGCGGCGGTCGCCAGGGACATGATCGCGGAGATCGCGCCGATGGTTCCGGTGGCGGCCACGCCCACGCCGGTGAGCACAAAGGACAGTTCGACGATCAGCGCGTAGAACACGACGCCGCCGAACAGGGTGACGAGGCAGGGCGCGGCCAGCTGCCGCCAGGGCAGCTTCGCCAGGTGCCTGCTCGGCTCGCCGTGCGGCGCCGGCTGCCACAGTTTGAGCGCCATGGGGATCGCCAGCGGGGCGGCGACGGCGTACAGCCAGAACGGCGTGCGCCAGCCCGACGCGCCGAGCACCCCGCCGAGAGCCAGGAACACGGTGGCCGACAAGGTGGCGACCAGGGTCTGCAGGCTCAGGTACCGCGCCCGGCGCGCGCCGGACCAGTAGTCGCCGATGAGGGTGGTGCAGCAGGTCATGATCGCGCCCTCGCACAGCCCGACGAGCACCCGGCTGGCGAGGATCGCGCCGAGCGAGTCCAGGTAGAGCGGAGCTGTCCCGAACCCGGCGTAGGCGAGCATGGCCAGCAGCAGCAACCGTTTCCGGTCGATCCGGTCGGCGACGATGCCGGCGAACGGCGCGGTCAGCCCGATCAGCAACGCCGGTGCGGTCAGCACGATCGGGACGAGGACGTCCGCGCCGGGTGTGCTTGCGAACGCCCGGGACAGCTGCGGCAGGACGGGTGCGATGAGGACGGCGCCGAGAACCGACAGGCAGCTGCCCGCGAGCAGCAGGAGAAGCTGGACTCCCCCGGCGGTCGGTCCTTGGCCGGTGGCAGAGGCGGCTGGTGACCGGTTCACGGCTGGGCTTTCGGGCATTTCGGCACCTGAGTTCCGTCGTTGGTTCAGGGAAGGTGCCGAAAGCATGAATTCCGCGGCGGGGAAGCGGAAATCACTTCTGGCGAACCGCGGTATCAGCCCGGTGGATGCTCGGTGACGCTGGCGGCGATCCGCGTCAGCAGTTCGCGGAGGTACTGGTGTTCGGGGTCGTGTTCGTACATCGGGTGCCACCAGGCCGCCTCGACCAGCGGGCCGGCTTCGAACGGACAGGCCACGGCTCGCACGTTCGCGTCGGCCGGGATGCGCTCGGCGAGCCGCCGCTGCAGCAGCGCCACGCGGCCGGTCCCGGCGACGAGGCCCGGGACGGTCAGGAAGTTCTCCGTGACCACCCGGACGTGCGGTTCGATGCCGAGCATCCGCATCTGCCGCACGACCGGGGTCGACGCGGTCGGGCTGTGGTAGGTGACCACCCACGGCATGGTCCGCAGCTGTTCCACCGTCAGCCCGCCCGCCACCGCGGGGTGCCCGGCGTCGACCAGGCAGACCCAGTCGTCGCGGTGGAGGTCCTGGTGCGGCAGGCCCTCGAGGAAGCCGTGTGGCAGGACCAGCAGGTCGATGCCGGTGAGGACTTGGCGGGCGTTGTCGACGACGGCCGGGGTGTTGGCGACGAACCGCACGCGGGCGCCGGGTGCCTCCTGGGCCAGGGCGGCGGCCAGCGGGGAGCCGAGGACCGCGACGCCGTAGTCGGTCATGGCGAGGGAGAACTCCCGGGCGGTCGTCGCCGGGTCGAAGTCCGGCTCGGCGGCGAAGACGCGCTCGACACCGTTCACCGCCGTTTGCACGCGGCCGCGCAGCTGGACGGCCAGCGGGGTGAGGCGGTACTGGTTGCCGTGGCGGGCCAGCAGGTCGTCGCCGAAGTGCCGGCGCAGCCTCGCCAGCTGCGCGGAGACCGCGGGCTGGCTGAGCCCGACCTGCTGGGCGGCCCGGCTCACGCTGCGGTGTTCGAGCAACGCGTCGAGCGTCACCAGCAGATTCAGGTCCAGGCTCGCGAGGTTCACGACCTGAGGTTATCCATCGGGTCGATACTCCGCATTAGCTATTTCGTCTTCCCTGATGCGGTGGCGTGCCACACCGTGAACGGCATGGACCGCACCGATCCCGAAGCCGCGATCGCCGCCGCCGCGAAGCGCTGTTCGAACTGGGGCCGTTGGGGCGCCGACGATGTCCTCGGCACCCTGAACTTCCTCGACGACGCCAAGCGCCGCGAAGGTGCGGCCCTGGTCCGGCGGGGCGTGAGCTTCTCCCTGTCGCAGCGGTTCGAGGCGGATGGCCCGCAGAAGGGCTGGCGGCGCCGGACCAACCCGGTGCACACCATGCTGGACACCGGCCTGGAGGCCGAGCGCGGCACCCAGGGCTTTCCGCACGGCATCGGCGGCGCCGACGACGTGGTGTTCATGCCGCTGCAGGCGTCGACGCAGTGGGACGGGCTCGGGCACATCTTCGACCACGGCGTGGCGTGGAACGGCCGCCGGGCCGGGGACGTCGTGACCAGCGAAGGGGACCGCGTCACCGGGATCGAGACCGTGTCGGGCCGGATCGCCGGGCGCGGCGTCCTGCTCGACGTCGGCCGCGCGCTGGGCACGGACGGCGAGCTGCCGGACGGGTTCGCGATCACCGTCGAGCACCTCGAAGAAACGATGGCCGCGCACGGGGAAACCGCGCGCGTCGGCCGGGGCGACCTGCTCCTGGTGCGGACCGGGCGGCTCGCCCGGGCGCGGCGTGCAGGCTGGGGCGACTACGCGGGCGGGCCCGCGCCCGGGCTGTCGTTCACCACCGCGGCGTGGCTCCACGACACCGAAATCGCCGCGATCGCGACCGACACGTGGGGGTTCGAGGTCCGGCCCAACGAGTTCGACGACGCGTTCCAGCCGCTGCACCAGGTCGCCATTCCGCACATCGGGCTGTTCCTCGGCGAGATGTGGGACCTCGACGCCCTGGCCGCGGACTGCGCCGCCGACGGCCGGTACGAGTTCTGGCTGACCGCCGACCCGCTGCCGGTGACCGGGGCGGTCGGCGCGCCGGTCGCGCCCGTCGCCGTCAAGTAACCGCCGGACCGGACGAAGGAGTCCCATGCCCGCCGCGCACACCGTCCTCGTCGTCGGCAGTGGCCTCGCCGGCACCGCCGCCGCGATCCACCTCGCCGATCACGGCGTCGCCGTCGACCTCGTCGAGATCATGCCGGACGCAACGTCCGTAGGCTCCGGCATCACCTTGCAGGGCAACGCCTTGCGCGAGCTGCGCAAGCTCGGCGTCTGGGAGGCCGTGCGGGAGCGGGGGTACGGCTTCGACAGCCTCGGGCTGCGCGCTCCGGACGGTACCCTGCTCGCGGAATTCCCCGACGCCTGCACCGGCGGTCCGGACCTCCCGGCCACGGTCGGGATGTCGCGGCCGGACTTGGCCCGGATCCTGCACGAGCGCGCCGTCGCCGCGGGGGTGAAGGTGCGCTTCGGCCGCACGGTCACCGCACTCGACCGGGACGGCGGCGTCACGTTCTCCGACGGCACCACCGCGAACTACGACCTCGTGGTGGGCGCGGACGGGATCCGCTCGACGGTCCGCCGGCTGCTGGGCATCGCGCTGGAGACCCGGCCGACCGGCATGGGCATCTGGCGCGCGTTCGGCCCCCGGCCGGCGTCGGTCACCCGGACGGACCTCTACTACAGCGGGGAGTCCTACATCGCCGGGTACTGCCCGACCGGCGAGGACACCTTGTACGCCTACGTCGTCGAAGACGCCCAGGACCGCAGCGGCCTGTCGCCGTCGGAGCGGCTCGCGACCATGCGGGAGCTCGCGGCCGCCTACCACGGCCCGTGGGATGACATCCGGGCCACGCTGACCGACCCGGCCCGGGTGAACTACACGTGGTTCGAGACCCACGTTCTGCCGGCGCCGTGGCACCGCGGTCGTGTGGTGCTCATCGGCGACGCCGCGCACTCCTGCCCGCCGACCCTCGCCCAGGGCGGCGCCCAGGCCCTCGAAGACGCGGCCGTGCTGACCGAGCTGCTGCTCGCCGCGGACACCCTCGACGACACCGTCTGGACCGCGTTCACCGCCCGCCGCCACGCCCGCGCGGCAGCGGTCGTCGAGGCGTCCGTCCAGCTCGGACAGTGGCTGCTGGATCGCGAGCAAGGGGACGTCCCGGGCTTGATGGCTCGAATCGCCACCCTCGTCACCCAGCCCGCCTGAACCCCCGGAGGATAAAGATGATCACCCATCTGCGGCACGTCGACCTCGCCGTGCCGGACCTGGCCCGCCAGCAGGACTTCTACACCGGCGCCTGGGGCCTGAAGACCGAGCACACCGACACCGGCGTCGCGTTCCTCGCCGCGGAAGGCTCGCCCGAGCAGTACGTGGTGCGGCTGCGCCAGGCCGGCGACAAGCGGATCGACCTGATCGCCTTCGGCGTCGCCACACCGTCCGATGTGGACACCCTCGCCACCCGCCTGGCCACCACGGGCGTGACCCTGGTCCACGAGCCCCGGACACTGCACACCCCGGGCGGCGGCTACGGGTTCCGGTTCTTCGACAACGAGGGCCGCACCATCGAGATCAGCGCCGACGTCGCCGTCCGGGACCACCGCAAGATCGAGGCCGGCGAGTCGGTCCCGGTCCGCCTGTCCCACGTCGTGATCAACTCGACGAACCCGGAGGCCACCCGGGCGTTCTACGAGAAGCACCTCGGGTTCCGGCTCTCGGACATCCTCATGCACCCGCGCATGGGCGAGATGATGTGGTTCCTGCGGGTGAACTCCTGGCACCACAGCATGGCCATCGCCCGCTGCCCGCACCCGTCGCTGCACCACGTGTCGTTCGAGATGCGCGGGCTGGACGAGTACATGCGCGGCACGGGACGGCTCCTGCGCGCGGGCGTCGAGAAGATCTGGGGGCCCGGCCGGCACCTGGCCGGCAACAACACCTTCAGCTACTTCCTCGACCCGCACGGCAACACGGTGGAATACACCACCGAGCTGGAGCTGGTCGACGAGGACACCTGGCACCCGCACCTCTACGACTTCAGCGACCCCGAGGTGTCCGACCAGTGGGGCACGGCGAACGCGATGAACGAGTTCGTCGCCCAGCGGTCCTTCAACGACCCCGACAAGGGCCTGTTCGTCGCCCCGCCGCTGTGAAAGGGATCCGATGAAGTTCGCGACCGTCGAGGAACCCGGCGGCGCCGTCCGCTGCGGCGTCGTCGAAGGCGGCAGGCTACTGCGCCTGCCGGCCGGGACAACTGTGCTGGACGTGATCCGCTCCGGCGCGCTCCACGAGGCCGGCGCGCAGGCCCGCGCCACGGGTGACGCGGTGCCGCTGGCGGGACGGCGGCTCCTCCCACCGCTGGAGCCGCCGTCCGTGCGGGACTTCGTGGCGTTCGAGGAGCACGTCGAAGGCATGGTCGCGCCGGGTTCCGTGCCGCCGGAGTGGTACGAAGCGCCGACGTTCTACTTCACGAACCCGGGTGCGCTCGTCGGCGCGCACGACGACGTGCCCATCCCGCCCGGGTCGCGGCTGTTCGACTTCGAACTGGAGGTCGCCGCCGTGCTGGGCCCCGACGGGATCTGCGGCTACACGATCCTCAACGACTGGTCCGCCCGCGACCTCCAGCGCCGCGAGATGAAGGTCAACCTCGGCCCGGCCAAGGGCAAGGACTCGGCCACGACACTCGGCCCCTGGCTCGTCACGGCCGACGAGCTCGAGCCGTACCGCGACGCGGACGGCTTCCTGGCGCTGGACATGCGAGTGGCGGTCAACGGCGTCGAAGTGGGCCAGGACCTCTTGTCCAACATGGGCTGGCCGTTCGAGGAACTGGCCGCCTACGCGGGCCGGGGCACGCGGCTGCGGGCCGGCGACGTCCTGGGCTCGGGAACCTGCGGCAACGGCGGCTGCCTGGCGGAGCTGTGGGGCCGCGGTGGCCCGCAGGAGCCCCTGCGGGCGGGTGACGTCGTGGAGATGACGGTCGAAGGCATCGGGACGATCCGCAACACCGTCGTGGCCGGCGTCGACCTGCCGCCGGCCCGCCCGGCCCGGCCCCGGCCGAGGAAGCGGTCGCGGTGACCGGCCAGGTCGTGGTCGTCACCGGGGCGGCACAGGGCATCGGCGCGGCGACCGCCCGGCTGCTGGCCGCGGCTGGAGCCAGGGTGATCGGGGTCGACCGCGCCGAAGACCCCGGCTTGCCCGGCGTCGAGCACCACCGGTTCGACGTCACCGACGACGCCGGCTGGGCCGGGCTCGCCGCGGGCCTGGAGCGGGTCGACGGGCTCGTCGCGGCGGCCGGTGTCACCTGGCGGGCCCGGCTCGGCGAGCTGGACCCCGTCGACCTGGCGCACGTCAACGACGTCAACGTCGGGGGCGTCCTGCGGGCCGTGCAGGCGGTGGCGCCGCTGATGCCGCCCGGCGGATCGATCGTCGTGACCGGCTCGGCCGCGGCGCTGACCGGGCACTACCCGCTGGCCTACACCGCGAGCAAGTGGGCGTTGCGCGGGTTCGTCAAGGCCGCCTGCCTCGAACTGGGGAGCCGGGGCATCCGCGTCAACGCCGTGCATCCCGGGTACGTCGAAACCCCGATGACCGCTTCCGCGCCGACCGGGTTCCGGGCCGCGAACCTCGCCGAAACCCCGCTCGGCCGCACCGGGACCGCCGAGGAGGTCGCCGCGCTCGTCGCGTTCCTGATCAGTGACGCGGCCTCTTACATCTCCGGCGCCGAGATCCCCGTCGACGGCGGCCTGACCGCGCACGGCGGCGTCAAGTCGATCAGCGAAGCCGCCCGAACCTGAGAGGAACCCCCGTGTTCGAATACTTCCCCGGCAACTACGTGTGGAACCTCGGCGTGGTCGCCGCGCTCAACAGCGGCGGCCTGATCGACGAGGTCGACCGCGCCTGCCGGCCGATCCGCGAAGCCGCGTCCCAGGGCTCGGACGCCGGCACGCCGGACTTCCTGCGAGCCTGGACCGCGCTCACCGACCAGCTCGTCACCCAAGCCGAGCAGGCCGAAAAAGCCGGGCACACCCGCACCGCGGGCGACCTGTACTTCCGCGCCACCAACTACCTCTGCCAGGCCGAGCGCATGCTCGCCCACTCCGATCCGAACCGGCTGCCCACCTACCGGCGAGTCCTCGAACTCGCGCAGAAGTCCTTCGACCTGCGCGACCGGCGGATCTCCCGGGTGACGATCCCGTACGAAGACACGACCCTGCCGGCCTACCTCTCCCTCGCCCCGGGCACCGATGCCGGGCCGGCGCCGGTGATCGTCCTGGTCAACGGCCTGGACTCGACGAAGGAGCACATGTACAGCTCCGCGCACTGGCGGGAGCTGGCCGATCGCGGGATCTCGTGCCTCATGCTCGACCAGCCCGGCACCGGGGAAGCCCTGCGCCTGCAGGGACTCACCGCCCGCATCGACGCCGAAGCCTGGGCGGCCGCGGCCGTGGACTGGCTCGAAACACGGTCCGAAGTGGACAAAGACCGGATCGGGATCGCCGGCTGGTCCCTCGGCGGCTACTACGCACCCCGGGCGGCGGCGTTCGAGAAGCGGTTCGCGCTCTGCGTCGCCTGGGGCGCCAACCACAACTGGGGCGCGGTCCAGCGCCGCCGCCTCGAACGCGAAGGCGAACGGCCGGTCCCGCACTACTGGGAGCACGTGCTGTGGGTGTGGGGCTTCGACGACCTCGACACGTTCATCCCCTTCGCCGACGACGTGCACCTCGACGGCGTCGTCGAGAAGATCACCGTCCCGTTCCTGATCGCCCACGGCCGGAACGACCGCCAGATCCCGCTCGAATATGCCCATCGCTCCTACGACCAGGCCGTCAACTCACCCCGGCGGGAACTGCGGGTGTTCACCCCCGAGGAAGGCGCCACCGAGCACATCGGACTCGACCACCTGCCCCACGTCA
This sequence comes from Amycolatopsis sp. NPDC003731, assembly GCF_053586895.1. Lineage (NCBI taxonomy): Bacteria > Bacillati > Actinomycetota > Actinomycetes > Pseudonocardiales > Pseudonocardiaceae > Amycolatopsis > Amycolatopsis sp. NPDC003731. Next base: position 71,236 of record NZ_JBSFNC010000008.1, read on the forward strand.
GCACCTTCATCGCGGACTGGGTGGCGGACACGTTCCGCGAACGGTCCTGACCGGCCGGATTGTCGGGGCGCTCAGCGCGGCTCAGGCCGGCTCACCGCCGGTGGACGGCACGAATCCCGGGAAGCTCTGCTCCCGCTTGCTCAGCCAGTGCGAAATGCGCGCCGGGGCGTGGGCGTACGGATCGGGCACGCCCAGTTTCCGCGCGGCGTCCAGGGGCCAGTTCGGGTTGTAGAGCAACTCGCGGCCGAGCGCGACCAGGTCCGCCCGGCCGTGCTCGATGATGGACTGGGCTTGGGCGGCACGGACGATGTGCCCCACGGCCATCGTCCTGCTCGCCGTCCGCTCGCGGATATGCTGCGCGTACGGCACCTGGTAGCCGTAGCCGGTTTTCAAGCCCGGGTACGGCAGCCCGGTGATCCCTCCGGAGCTGCAGTCGATGACGTCGACGCCGCGAGCCTTCAACTCGACGGCCAGCTCGACGGTCCGGTCGATCGTCCACTCGACATCGACGCACGAAAGACGGACGAAAAGCGCCTTGCGGTCCGGCCAGACCGTCCGGATGCGGTCGACGATCTCCACGAGGAACCGGAACCGGTTCTCCGTCGACCCGCCGTAGTGGTCGGTGCGCCGGTTGGCCAGCGGCGAGAGGAAGCTGTGGATCAGGTAGCCGTGGGCCGCCTGCAGTTCGAGCACCTCGTACCCCGCGTCGTCCGCCCGTCGAGCGGCGTCCGCGAATGCCGTCACCGTGTCTTCGATGTCGCGCAGCGTCATTTCGACCGGAGTGTCGAAGCCCTCCGGTCCCATGGGGACCGCGCTGGGCGCGAGCAGTGGCCAGGCCGGAGACGGCAGTGGCGTGCCGGGGATCCACGGCGGGTTCCGGCGCCCCTTGCGGCCGGCGTGGATCAGCTGGATGCCCGGCACCGCGCCACCGGCTTTGACGACCTCCACGAGCTGCGCGTAGAGCGGAACCACGCCGTCCTCCCACAGACCGAGGTCGCCCACGGTGCCGCGGCCACGCCGGTCCACGGTCGTGCCCTCCTGGATGACCAGCCCCGCTCCGCCTTCGGCCAGCCGTCCGTAGTGGACGGTGTGCGTCGACGTCGGACGGCCGTCCACTCCGGAGTACTGCCACATGGGCGACACGACCACCCGGTTCGGCAGGCGCACCCCGCGGATCTCGAGCGGGCTGAAGAGATTCGGCGGCATCCCGCTGCTCCTTGACTCGGCGATTGACATGGTCCGACGGCGCACTTACCGTCATGCTACTCACCGATACGTCGTATCGCATAGTGGCACGAGGAGCAGGCATGGTGACGACCCGGGTGACGGAAAGCCGCGAAGTCCACCGACCCGACGACACGTCCATCCGGTACTCGCTCAGCGGACCGGACGAGGGCCCCACGGTCGTCTTCGTCCACGGCTGGGCGTGTAACCGGACGGACTTCGACGCGCTGACCCGGTTCTTGCCGGACGAGTTCCGCGTGCTCGCGGTCGATCTCGCCGAGCACGGCGAATCGCGCTCGGCGCGCGCCACCTGGACGATCGAGGAGTTCGCGCGCGACGTCGCCGCGGTCCTCGATGCCGAAGAGGTGACCGACGGCGTCGTCGCCGGGCACTCACTCGGCGGCGCGGTGGCGGTCGAGACCGGCCGGCTGCGTCCCGAGCGGGTCCGGCACATCGTCGCGCTCGACGCCCTGCACTACCTCTTCCTCTTCGGCGCCATGAGCGACGAAGAGGCCGAAGGGTTGCTGCGACCGCTGCGGGACGACTTCGCCGGGCTGGTCCGCGCCATGGTCGAGGCCGGTTCGCCGCCGGGGACCGACCCGGCGCTCAAGGACGCGCACTTCGCCAAGATGGCCGCGGTGCGGCAGCCGGCGGGGACCCGGGCGTTCGAGGGTCTCGTCGCCTGGGACATGGACGCGGCGCTCGCCGGTGCCCAGCAGCCGGTCACCGTGTTCGGCGTGCGCGACCTGGTCACCCCGGAAGCCATCGACCGGCTGGCGGGCCGGGCCGACGTGGTGCTCGTCGACCTCGGCAGTCACCACTTCCCGGTGGAGGCACCGGAGGGGACGGCCGCGCTCATCGCCGGCGTCGTGCGCGCGCGGGCCGTCACGGGGACGCCAGCAGGCGGCTGATCTCGTCCGCGGCCGCGACGACCTTCTTCGCCAGCTGCTCTTCCTGTGCGGGCTGGTACCGCATTTCCGGGATGCTCAGCGTGACCGCCGCGATGGGTCGTCCGGCCGCGTTGGTGACCGCCGCGCCGAGGGAAGCGACGTGCGGGCGGTACCACGACGACATGTTCACGGCGTAGCCACGCGCGGCGGTCCGCGCGATCTCCTCCCGCAGCTCGTCGGGACCGAGCAGCGGCGCGCCCTCGAACTCCCGGGGCTCGGCCCGCAGGAGTTCGCCGACCTCGCCGGGTTCGAGGCGGGCGAGGATCGCGACGCCGCCCGAGCTCGCCCCGAGGGGCACCCGCGTGCCGATCTCCATGAAGACGCGAACGAGCTGCGTGCTGTCCTCGCGCGCGACGATCAGGTATTCGGCGCCGTCGCGCAGGCCGAGGAGCACCGTCTCGCCGGTCTCGGCGGCCAATCCCTTGATGACCGGCGTCGCCACTTCGCGCAGGTCCTGCTCGCCCGCGCTGCGCAGCCCCAGCACGAGCGCCTTCATCGTGACGCCCCACCGCGCGTGCTCCCGATCCACGATCCGGAGCCAGCGGGCCTGTTCGAGGGTGACCAGGCAGCGCTGGACCGAGCTTTTCGGGATGCCCGTCACCCGGGCCAGTTCCGAGACGCCGATCGGCTGCCGCACCGCGACTTCTTCGAAGACGCGAAGGGTGCTCAGCACGCTGTTCATCGACCGGATGCTGCTGTTCGGCTTGTCCGGTTCGCCGCCGTCGCCTGGGGTGCCCATGAGGCTACGACCGTACCACTGGACGCACTGCCGTACCTCATCCCGGCACAGCGGTTTCTTTACAATCCCGCCGACGTCGGTCTACTGTGCGGCACAGCGTGCCACAATAAGGAACGGAGTTCGCATGGATCTGACTGTCGTTGGCGATGTCGTGATCTCGGGGTGGCCGCGCCGCCCCGGTGGTGCGGACCCCGGCGCGTCGGCGTTCGACCTCCTGCGCGGCGGCGACCTGACGATCGGCAACCTCGAAGTTCCGCTCACCGGGCGAGGACAGCGCGCGGAAAAGCTGGTCGCCATGCGGGCCCCGACGTCGGGCGCCGCGGAACTGGCCGCTTTCGGGTTCGACCTGGTGTCGCTGGCGATGAACCACGCGCTGGACTACGGCGCCGACGGGATGCGCGACACCGTCCGCGCGCTGGACGCCGCGGGAGTCGGCCACGCCGGTTTCGGCGAGACGCGTGCCGAAGCGACGCGCGCCCGGGTCGTCTCAGCCGGCGGCGAAAGCCTGGCGTTCTTCAGCTTCTGCTGCGCGCTACCGCGGGGCTTCGACGCGACCACGGACCGCGCCGGCATCGGCGCCATCCGGGTGCGTCAGTCCTTCGAGTACGACAGCGGCTTCCTGGACGAGACACCGGGCACGCCGCCCTTCGTCCATTCCGACGCCCACGAGCCCGACGTGCGCACGGCCGAAGCCTTGGTCCGGGAAGCGAAGCAGCACAACGACTTCGTCGTCGTCGCGCTCCACTGGGGTGTCCCCCATTGTTACCTGCCTGCGACACAGGGTCCGCTCGCCGAGTACCAGCAGCCCCTGGCCCGGCGGCTGGTCGACGCGGGCGTCGACCTCGTCATCGGGCACCACCCGCACTGCCTGCACCCCGTGGAGTTCTACCGGAACGGGCTGATCCTGTACTCCACCGGCAACTTCGTCTTCGACTGGTGCGACGGCTGGAACGCCGAAGCGATGGTGCCGAAGCAAGACGCCCACCCGGCGGCGCCCTACCAGCCCGCCCTGGTGCGCGGCCCGTGGTTCGAGAGCGCCGTGTTCCGCGTCGGGCTGGGTGTCCCCGGCGGGCCCACCCTCCGCCTCGATCCGATCGAACTCGACCCGGACAGCCAGCCGGTCCTCCCCCGGCCGGACGTCGCCGCGTCGATCCTCGCGCAGGTCGCCGAGGCGTCCAGGGCCTTGGACCCGGCGATCGTCGTGGACGACGACGGCACCGTCCGGCGCGCTGCCACCGCCTAGCCGCCACCGACCACCAAGGAGCGTCTCGATGTACAGCCCCGCCGCGAAACCCGACGACTACGAATCCTTCCCCTACCTCCGGCGCGGAACCGATTTCCCCGCCGTCGAACTGGCCGATCCGGACGCCCGCCGGAGCCGCTTCACCGCCGGCTCGGACGACGGCCGGATCGACCGCCTGCTCGCCGACAACGTCACCATCAGCTTCCACGACCACCCCCAGCTGCTCCCGGCGGACTTCGCGGACGCGCCCGGCTTCCTGCGCGCCAAGCACGAGTTCACCGCGTTCACCGAGCTGCGCCGGTCCGGTTTGACCGCGGTCTTCGACAACTGGTTCGGCGTCATCGGCAGCACCCGCCGGGCGGGCTGGAAGTGGGACGACCTGATCACGACGCTCGGCCTGCGCCTGGCCGACCTCGCCCACCAGGACGGCGTCGTCGTCGCCCGCACCGTCGGCGACATCCTCGGCGCCCAGCGCGACGGGCACGTCGCCTTCGTCATGGGCACCGAGTCCGCCGGGATGATCGAGAACGAGCTGGACCGCATCGACGTCCTCTACGGACTGGGCATCCGGCAGATGGGCCTGGTCTACGCGGAGGCCAACACGCTCGGCAGCGGCCAGAAGGAACAGCGCGACGGCGGCCTGACCGCCTTCGGCAGGCGCGCGGTCGAGCGCATGAACGCCGTGGGCATGCTCATCGACGTCTCCCACGCGAGCGACCGGACCAGCCTGGACGCGATCGAAGCGTCGGCCAAGCCCGTCGCGATCACGCACGCCGGCGCGCGGGCGGTGTGGCCCATCGCCCGGATGAAACCGGACGAAGTCCTCAAGGCGTGCGCGGAACGCGGTGGCGTCCTGGGCATCGAGGCGGCGCCGCACACGACCGTGTCCTACGACCACCGGGCGCAGTCCATCGAGTCGGTGATGGACCACTTCACGCACGCCGTCGAGCTGATGGGCATCGAGCACGTCGCGTTCGGCCCGGACACGCTCTACGGCGACCACGCCGCCTTCCAGAAGGCCATCTCCGACGTGATCGGCTCGTCCACCGTGTTCGACGCGGGCGATCTCGAGTGGGAGCGGGTCAGCCACGTCGACGGGCTCGAGAACCCGACCGAGAACTTCCGCAACATCGCCGGCTGGCTCGTCGAGCACGGGTACCGCGACGACGAGATCACCGCCGTGCTCGGCGGAAACATCCTGCGGCTGCTGGGCGAGGTGTGGCGATGACCGGCATCGAAAACGCCTTCGCGCAGCACCTCGACGACGTCTTGGCGCTGTCGCACACGATCAACGCCGATCCGGAGCTCGCCTTCGAGGAGCACCGGACCTCGGCCGCCATCACCGACGTCCTGGCTCAGCACGGATTCGCCGTCGAGAAGGGTGTCGCCGACCTGCCCACGGCGTTCGTGGCCTCGGTGGGCACGGGTGACCTGGTCTTCGGCATCTGCGCCGAAATGGACGCGCTCCCCGGGATCGGGCACGGCTGCGGGCACAACACGATCGCGGCGGCGGCCGTGGGCGCGGCCCTGGCGCTGGCGCCGTTCGCCGACGAGCTGGGGCTGACGCTCAAGGTGTTCGGCACGCCGGCGGAGGAACGCGGCACCGGCAAGGAGATCATGGTCAACCGCGGTGTCTTCACCGGGACGCACGCGGCCATGATGGTGCACCCGTCGCTGAAGGACGTCGTCAGTCCCCGGTTCCGGGCCTCGCGGTCGTGGCGGATCGAGTACACCGGCCGGGGCGGCCACGCGTCGCGCCCGTGGAACGCGCTGAACGCCGCCGACGCGGTGGTGGTCGCGCAAACCGCCATCGGACTGCTGCGGCAGCAACTGCGCGACGGCGTCCGGGTCCACTGCGTCGTGCAGGAGGCCGGTTCGGCCGTGAACGTCATCCCCGATCGGGTCGTGGCCGAGTGCATGATCCGCTGCGACACCATCGCCGAAGTCGACGAGGTCTGGGCGCGGGTCCGCCGGTGCTTCGAGGCCGGCGCGCTCGCGGCCGGGACCGCAGTGGACTTCACCACCCAGCCGTCGCTGTACCGCGAGTTCCGGCACGACCCGGATCTGGCCGCGCTGTTCGAGGCCCACGCGAAGACCTTGGGCCGCACGTTCCCGGACTACCCGGACAAGCTCTTCGGCTCGACCGACATGGGCAACGTCTCGCAGGTGATCCCCGCGCTGCACCCGATGCTGTCGTTCGACCTCCCGGCGGAAGACGGGAACCACACCGCCGCCTTCGCGTCCGCGGCCGGCAGCGCGGAAGGCGACCGGTTCGTCCGCGACGGCGGCCTGGCGATGGCGCTCACGATCGCGGACGTCGCGCGGTCCGCACCGATCCGGGCCCGGCTGATGGCCCCCGAAAACTGAGGGAGAACGACCATGGAAGCCACTCGGCTCGGCACCGCGGCGGAAGCGACCGGGCGGGGCAACCGCCGGGCGCTCGTCGCCGGCAGCATCGGCAACGCCGTCGAGTTCATCGACTGGGCGGTGTACACGACGTTCTCGTCCGTCTTCGCGCACCACTTCTTCCCACCGGGCAACGACAGTGCGGCCCTGCTGTCCACTTTGGCCATCTTCGCCGTCGGCTTCGTCGTGCGGCCGATCGGCGCCGCGATCATGGGCGCCTACGCCGACCGGCACGGCCGCAAGAAGGGCCTGGTGCTCACGATCGGCCTGATGGCGGCGGCGACGTTCGTCATCGGCGTCTCGCCGTCCTACGCCCAGGTCGGCTTCGCGGCGCCCGTCATCCTGGTGATCGCGCGCATGGCGCAGGGTTTCGCCGCCGGAGGCGAATTCGGTTCGGCGTCGGCCTTCCTCGTGGAGTCCGCCGGCCCCGGCCGCCGGGCGTTCGCCGGCTCGTGGCAGCAGGTGTCGGTCGGTGTCGGCATTCTCATCGCTTCGGGTATGGGCGCGATCGTGACGTCGGCGCTGCCCCGGCAGGCGGTGGACAGCTGGGGCTGGCGCCTGGCGTTCGTGGTCGCTTCGCTGTTCGGGCTCATCGGCCTCTGGCTGCGTCGCTCGGTGGCGGAAACGGCTTCGTTCCACCGCGCCCGCGGCCCCCGGCGCAACGCCCTGGTGACGATGCTGCGGGAGCACCCGAAGGCGGCGTTGCGCGTCTTCGGCCTCAACATCGCCGGAGTCGTGCTCTACAACATGTGGCTGACGTACCTGCCCACTTACGCGGCCGTGTCCACGCACATCCCGCTCAACCAGGCGTTGCTGGCCAACGTCATCGGGCTCGTCACCTTCGTGGTCCTGCTGCCGTTCGCCGGGATGCTGTCCGACCGGATCGGCCGCAAGCCCACCCTGGTGGCGTTCGCCGGCGGGTTCCTGCTGCTCGCGTGGCCCGCGTTCCGGCTGCTGAACGGGGATTTCCGGCTGCTGCTGCTCGTCCAGGTGGCCGGGCTGGTCCTGCTGCTCGGCTACTCGGCCAACGTCGCTGCGGTCATGGCGGAGCAGTTCCCGCCGGAGGTCCGGGCGACCGGCATCGGTCTCCCCTACGCGTTGTCGGTCGCGGTGTTCGGCGGCACCGTCCCGTACCTCACGACGTGGCTGACCACCCACGGGCTCGGGTCGTGGGTGTGGCTGTACTGCGCGATCGCCGCCGCGATCGGCCTGGTCGGCTACCTGACGATGCCCGAGACGAAGGACAAAGCGATCGACTGATCAGCCGATCGTCAGCACGACCTTGCCGAAGCGGTCCGGGCTCACCAGCCGTTCGTGGGCCCGGGCCAAGTCGGCCAAGGGGAACACCGAGTCGACCACGGGTCGCGCCTTCCCCGCGGCGAGCAGCGCGAGGACGTCGGGGACTTCGCGGAGGTCCCCGGCGTGCGCCCCGCGGAAGTCGATCTCGTGGCGGTAGAGGCTGTACAGGTCGATGTCGGCGCGCGGGCCGGAGTGCGAGCCCATGCCGATCAGCCGGCCGCCGGGGCGCAGTGCGCGGATGGACTCCTGGATGGTCGCGCCGCCCGCCGAGTTGTGGACGAGGTCGACGCCCCGCCCGTCCGTCAGCGAGCGGACCGCGGCGCCGAATTCGGGCACGTGCCGGTAGTTCACGACGTCGTCGGCGCCGATTCCCCGCAGCAGATCTCGCTTGTCGTCGGTGCCGGTGGTGGCGATGACCCGCGCGCCGACGGCGTGGGCGAGCTGCACCGCGGCTGTGCCCACGCCGCTACCGGCGCCGACGACCAGCGCGGTTTCACCGGGCTGCAGGCCGCCGCGTGTCACCAGCATGTGCCAGGCCGTCAGGTACGCGAGCAGGCTCGCCGCCAGGTCCACGTAGGTCAGCGACTCCGGCGCCGGGATGGCGTTGCGGGCCGGGACGGCGAGGTATTCGGCGTAGGTGCCGTCGGTGTGCTCGCCGAGGAACTTCAGCTCGCGGCAACGACTGTCCCCATCAGACCGGCAGGCGGCACATACGCCGCAGCCGAGCATGGGCAGCACGACCACGCGTTGCCCGACCTCGACGTTCGTGACCGCGCTGCCGACCGCCGCGACGTCTCCGGCGCCTTCGACACCGAGGATGATCGGGAATGGCGGTTGTTCGGCGAACTTTCCGTCCCGGACGAGCACGTCGGCGCGGTTGAGCCCGGCGGCCCGGATGCGGACCAGGACGTCCCCCTCGTCGATCGAGGGACGAGGCACGTCGTCGATTTCGACGATCCCGGCTTGCCGGACGATTGCGGCCTTCATCGTGCTTTCCTCTCTCCAGTAAGCGTTTCGACCTGGCCGGTCGCGGTGGTCCGGCCACTGTGGTCACGAACGGAAACCCCGTCGCCGATGGCGCGCACCACCAGACCCTGGTGGTCGAACAGCGGCGCGACGACGCGGTAGCCGATCGAGGTGGCCGTGGCGCCGGTTGCGCGGACGGTTTCCGCCATGGCCAGCGCCTGCAGCGGGCCGTGGACGACCAGCCCCGGGTAGCCCTCGACGTCTCGGGCGTAGTCGCGGTCGTAGTGGATGCGGTGGGCGTTGTAGGTCAACGCCGAGAAGCGGAACAGGACGGTGGGGTCGACCGGGAACTCCCGCTCGTCCGCTTCAAGGGGCACCGGCGGGCCCGCCGACGCCGAGACCGGCGTGGACGCGGCGGCGCGGTAGGCGATGTCCTGGTCCTCGACGACCTTCACCGCGCCGTCCTGGCTGATGGTGTGCCGGACGACGACGAAGGTCAGCGGGCCCGAACGGCCCGTCTTGTCCGTCGTCGACACGACTTCGCTGCGCCGGGTCGCCGGCCGCCCGACGACCAGCGGCGCGATGCGGGTGACCCGGCCCCCGGCCGCCATGCGCCGACGACCCGGCGCCGGGCCGACCCCACGCACGGGATGGCCGTCCGGCCCGAGATCGGCCTGGTGCGGCCGGTCGAGCAGGTAGACCCAGTGCCACAGCAGCGGAAGTCCGTCGGTCTCCAGGTCCGGCAGGTCGACGCCGAGCAGCCGGGCGAGGGCCACGGCGGGCTCCGGTTGCAGCACTTCGGTGTGCTCGGTCACGGGGTGACCTCCTCGAATTCGGCGCGGAGGGCGTCGTTGTGCTCGCCCAGCCGGGGCACCGGGCCCGGCACCGGCTCGACTTCGTCGATGTCGACCGGCGGCAGCAAGGCCCGGACGGCACCACCGGGAGTCCGGACCTGCTGCCAGCGATCACGCCCGGCGAGCTGCGGATGGTCGAGGAGCTCACCCGGCCGGCGCAGGCGGGCGCAGGCGATCCCGGCCTCGCCGAGCAGTGCGACGACCTGGTCGGCGCCGGACGCGGCGAACGCCGCTTCGATCAGCGGCCCGATCAGGTGGTCGTGGGCGACGCGTTCCGGGTTGTGGGCGAACCGCGGGTCGTCGGCCAGGTCCGGCCGCCGGAGCACCTCCCGGCACAGCCGAGCCCATTCGCGGTCGCTTTGGACGGCCAGGAAAACCTGGTTGCCGTCGCCGGCCCGATAAGGACCGTAAGGGGCGATCGACGCGTGCTTCGCCCCGGTCCGGCGGGTCTCCGCACCGCCGTAGACCGCGTTATACGCCGGTTGCACCATCCACTCCCCCAGCGCGTCGAGCATGGCGACCTCGACGGTCGCACCGACGCCCGTGGTGGCTCGGCGCAGCAGCGCGGTGAGGATGCCCGAGTAGGCGTACATGCCCGTCGCGATGTCCGCGACCGAAATCCCGGCCTTGCTCGGCTCCTCCGGCGTGCCGGTGGCGGCGACGAGCCCGGCCTCGCACTGGATCAACAGGTCGTAAGCCTTCTTCCCCGCGTATGGGCCGCCGGAGCCGTAGCCCGAGATCGAGCAGTGGACGAGGTCGGGACGGGCCGCCCGCAGCGTCGCGGCGTCGAGCCCGAGGCGGCCCACCGCACCCGGTGCGAGGTTCTGGACCACCACGTCGGCGGCCGCGATCATCGCGTCGAGCACGCGGCGGTCGGCCGGGTCCTTGATGTCCAGCTCGATCGACTCCTTGCCACGGTTGAGCCAGACGAAGTAGCTGGAGTCGCCGTGGACCGTCCGGTCGTAGCCGCGGGCGAAGTCCCCGGCGCCGGGGCGTTCGACCTTGATGACGCGGGCGCCGAGGTCGGCGAGCTGCCGCGTCGCGAAGGGCGCGGCGACCGCTTGTTCCAGCGCGACGACGGTCGTGCCTTCGAGAGGAAGCATGGAAACCCTTTCGTGGCCGGCGCTTCAGGGCCGGAGGAGGGCGCGGGCCCGGTCGAGCACGGGCTTGTCGATCATTCGTCCGCCGGGACCGGTGACCGCGCCCGGCGATTCCTCGGCCGCCTGGAGCACTTCACGGGCCCACGCGATTTCGTCTTCGCTGGGGGCCAGGCCCCGGGCCGTGGGCGCGATCTGGGCCGGGTGGATGCAGAGCTTGCCGCGGAAACCGAGGCTCCGGGCGTAGCGAGCCGCCGTGGTGACCGCGTCGGCGTCGTCGATGACGGTCGTGACGCCGTCGATCGGCGCCGGCAGGCCGGCCACCCGGGAGGCGAGCACGATCGTGCTTCGCGCGAACAGCATCGCCTCGGCGGTGTCGTCGGCTCCGAGGTCGGCGGCCAGGTCGAGCGAGCCGAACGCGAGCCGGGTCACCCCGGGCGCGGCGGCGACGTCGTGCACGCGGTGCAGTCCGGCCGCGGTCTCGACCAGCGCGACCACCGCGGTGTCCAGCCGCGCCGACAACGCGGCCAAGGCCGCCGGGTCCTCGGACTTCGGCACGAGCACGCCGAGTAGCCCGGACGCGCCGGCGACAGCGTCGACGTCCGCGTCGAACCACGGCGTTCCGGCGGCGTTGAGACGAACCCAGGCCTGTCCGCCGTCGGACAGCCAGCGGAGCGTCTCGGCACGGGCGGTGTCCTTGTCCTCGGGCCGCACCGCGTCTTCGAGGTCGATGACGACGGCGTCGGCGCCCGCGGCCGCCGCCTTGGCGAAGCGCCGAGGGACGTTGCCGGGTACGAAGAGCCAGGTGGCTTCGGGCCTCATCGGACCGGGTTCCGCTTGATGAGCTGGCGCGCGATGACGGTCCGCTGGATCTCGTTGGTGCCCTCGCCCACGATCATCAGCGGCGCGTCGCGGAAGTACCGCTCGACGTCGAACTCCGTCGAGTAGCCGTAGCCGCCGTGGATCCGCACCGCGTCGAGCGCGATCTTCATGGCCGTCTCGGAGGCGAACAGCTTCGCCATCCCCGCTTCCATGTCCGCGCGCTCGCCGGAGTCGTAGCGGCGGGCGGCGTACTGCACGAGCTGCCGGGCCGCGGTCAGCCCGGTCGCCATGTCGGCCAGGTGGTTGCCGATCGACTGGTGCTGCCAGATCGGCTGCCCGAAGCTTTCGCGCTCCTGGCTGTAGCGAATCGACCGGGCGAGCGCGGCGGCGCCGACCCCGAGCGCCCGCGCCGCCACCTGGATGCGGCCGATCTCGAGCCCGCGCATCATCTGCGTGAACCCCTCGCCTTCGACGGTGCCCAACAACGAGCTGCGGGGCACGCGGAAGTCGCTGAAGGACAGCTCGCAGCTTTCGACGCCCTTGTAGCCGAGCTTCGGCAGGTCCCGGGACACTTCGAAACCGGGCCCCTTCTCGACCAGCAGAATGCTGATGCCGCGGTGCTTCGGCTCGGCGGTCCGATCGGTGCGGCACAGCAGCGCGACGAGCTGGGCGCGGCGGGCGTTGGTGATCCAGGTCTTGGATCCGTTGACGACGTAGCTGTCTCCGTCCTTGCGCGCCTCGGTCCGGATGGCCTGCAGGTCGGAGCCGCCGCCGGGTTCGGTGAGCGCCATGGTCGCCCGGATCTCGCCGGTGGCCAGCTTCGGCAGGTAATGGTCCCGCTGCGCCGGGGTTCCGTAGTGGAGCAGGAGCTTGGCGACGACGCTGTGCCCGCCCATCGCGCCGGCGAGGCTCATCCACCCGCGGGCGAGCTCCTCGGTCACGGCCGCGTAGCACGGGGTGGACACCCCGGCGTCGTTCCACGGCTCCGGGACGGCGAGCCCGAAGATGCCCATGCGCTTCATCTGCTCGATCAGGGCTTCGGGGTAGGTGTCGGCGTGCTCCAGTTCTCGCACCACGGGCTCGACCTCGCGGTCGACCCACTCGCGGACGACGTCGACGATCGCGGTCTCGTCTGCGCTGAGTTCGTACATGACTGTCATCCTGTCCCGTGATGACAGGTCGAGGGAAATGCCAATCCGTGATATCCCTAGACCGGTCCGGCATGGCGGGAGGACGGGGTGGAACTCAAACAGCTCTTGGCGCTGGTGACCGTTGCCGACACCGGGAGCGTCACCAAAGCGGCGCGCCTGCTCCACGTCGTGCAGCCCGCGGTCAGCCGGTACATCCGCGCCCTCGAGGACGAGATCGGGGTGCCGCTCTTCGAGCGCAGCCGCCAGGGGATGACCCTCACCCCGGCGGGCGAGGTCCTCGCCGAGCGCGCGAGACGCGCGCTGCTCGAACTGGACCGGGCCCGCGCCGAAATCCGCCCGGACCGCGAGCACGTGCGCGGCATCGTGACGATCGGGCTGCTGGAGAGCACCGTCGAACTCGTGGCCGCGCCGTTGGTGGAGGTGCTGGGGCGCCGGCACCCGGGCATCGAGGTGCGGATCCTGAGCGCGTTTTCCGGTCACCTGCGGCAGTGGCTCGACGACGGCGCGGTGGACATGAGCCTGCTGTACAACGTGAACTCGACACCGTCGATCGCCGTCACCCCGTTGCTGAGCGAAGCTTTGTGGGCGATCGCTCCCCCCGACGCGGAACTCGGCCGCGAAGCGCTCACCTGGGACCGGGTGTGCGAGAACCCGCTGATCCTGCCGGTCGCGGGACACGGCCTGCGCACCCTCGTGGACGAAGCACTCGGCACGGTGCCCACGATCGCGTGCCAGACCAACTCGATGCCGGTGCAGAAGAAGCTGGTGGCCGCCGGCACCGGGTGGAGCGTCCTCCCCGCGGCGGGCGTCGCCGAAGACGTGGCAGTCGGGCGCCTGCGGGGCGGCCCGATCGCCGACCCCGCGATCTCCCGCACGATCGTCCTGGCATTGCCACGAGCCGGCCGTATCCCGCCCGCTGCCGAGGTCGCCGCCACCGAGATCCTCCGGGTGACCCACCGCCTGGTCGAGGACGGCACCTGGCCGACCGCCAGCGTCGCCTAGCCGCCGCGGCGATTCGTACGCGCGCAGCCTGCTGATCGAACGGCTGGAGCAACAGCCGGGACGCGGAACTGAGGTCGAACAGCTATTCCGGGAAGGCGTCGCCGCGGACAGCACACACGCGCCGTCCCGTCTCGACCGGCGTGGCGAATCGGGTCACGCCGTCACGCTAACGGGTTGACCTCGCGAGGCACCGTAGACACCGTTCGACCTGCAGCGGCACAGCATGCCGGGTGCCTGGGCGACCCACGTGGACGCGCCCGCGCACATGTGTGCGGGCGGACGCACAGTGGATCAGTTGCGGCCGGACGAACTGGTGCTGTCGTTGGTGGTCATCGACCTGTCCGCCGAACCGTCCCGCCGGAGGCTACGAGACGATCGACACCGACCCGGGCCACCGGGTCACCCGTGACGCCGACGGATCGGACGCCGAGGAGATCGCCGGCAGGCAACACCCGGCGGAGGCCCGGGTCTTCGAGCACGACCGCTACCAGGTGGAGATGATGGCCGGCCTGTCCGAAGTGCCGCCGCTCGGCGCCACGGTGGTCGTCGGCGTCGGCAAGGCCCGTAGCGCCACAGCGTTTCCCGCCCGCGTTCTGGCGTTGGTACCGGGCGCATGAGCCGGGATGTCGACAGGGCTTGCTGGCTCCGATACCCGGCTTGCCGGACATGGTGTTCACCGCCAACGGCGCGGTCGTGGTCGGCGGCCGTGCGTTCGTGGCACGGTTACACCGTCGCGATGTCCGAAGGGTTCGGCGAGGGAGAGGGCGATTTCCCCTTCACCGGGGGGCATGTCCTGGCGGGCACCGGCTTCCGCACCGAACACGACACGCACTGGAGGCTCAGGAGTTCCTCGGCTACCCGGTGATCTCCCTGCGGTTGGTCGACGCGTGCTTCTACCACCTGGACACCGCCCTGCTGCCTCTCGACGCCGACACCATCGCCCACTACCCCGGCGCGTTCTCGGCAGGCAGCAGACGCCTGCTCGACCGGGGCTACGAACCTGCACCCTGGAACTGCGCCCAGCCTGATGCCACCATCTCGGTTGCCGCCTGATCGGCACGGCGGCGAGGATGAGCAGAATCCCGGCCGTACGCATCGACGTACGGGATGCGGATCCGGGCGCCGCTCAGGCCGCGGTCATCGCCCAGCGCACGACCTTCACCAAGCTGTGCCCGGCAAGCCGGACGACGGTCGCTTCGGCGACCGGCAGCCGCGGGATGCGCAGTTGCGGCCGCGTCCACGCCGGCAGCAGCGCCACCGCCGAGGCTGCCAGTGCCGCGTAAGGAAGCCGCGCCGGCCACGGGACCGGCGGGGTGAGCAGGAGGAACCGGGCGGCTTGCCGAGCTTCCGGGGTACCGCGCAACTCCGGCCGGTACGCGGCGAGCGCCAGGTCGAGCCCGGCCCGGGTCACCGGCGGGTCGGGCACGCCGAGTGCCCGGGCGATCACGGCTGTCTCGGCGACGTAGGCGTCGCACCCCGCCTCGTCGAGAGGCTGCGCACCGTACCGCTGGTGGGCGCGCAAGAAGCTGTCGACTTCGGCGATGTGCACCCACGCCAGCAGCTGCGGGTCGTCGGCCCGGTACGGCCGCCCGTCCGGGGCCACTCCCCGCACCCGCCGGTGGACCGAGCGCACGGTTTCGACCGCACGCTGGGCGTCTTCGGCCGTGCCGAACGTCGTCTCGGCGAGGAAGGTGCTCGTGCGCTGCAGCCGGCCCCACGGATCGCCGCGGTAGCCCGAGTGCGCGGCGACCGCCGCCATCGCCAGCGGGTGCAGCGACTGCAGCAGCAGCGCGCGCAGACCGCCCACGAACATGGCCGTGTCCCCGTGCACCCGCCGGATCGCGCTGTCCGGCCCGAACCAGCGTTCCCCCGGCGCACCGTGGATGCGGGCGCGGTTGCGCGGCCCGTCGGGCCCCGCCACCCGAGCGAACAGTGCGTCGCGCATCCGCTCCCGGATCAGCGACACCCCGAGAGGGAAGTTCGGCTGCATGGCACCTCCGCGGCAGGGCGTCGAGCCCGCCATCCGGCACTGCGATACAAAGACGATGCAAATCCTTGGGCTGGGCGACATCCAGGGTAGTCGTCCGACGCTGAGTCTACCTGCACTTATCCCGCACAGCGCGCGAGAACCAACCGGCAGCATCGCTTGCCCCGAGCGCGTGACAGCTCCACTCCCCAGGCAGTCGCGGCCCCGACGCCTTACGTTTGTGACGCCTCTGCATCGCCTAGGGAAGGACGTCGCATGGCCGGCAGCAGCCCGCCGCACCCTTACGCCTGCCCCGGCGACGCCGGGCGCGGCACCGTCGCCGGCCGGCCGATCCCGGGCTCGCGATGACGCCGGAACCGCACGCTCCCCGCTGCACGGTGCTGGGCGCGACCGGTTTCGTCGGCCGGGCGCTCGTCGCCGACCTTGCCGCCGCCGGGCACCCGGTCCATGTCCTCTCCCGCACGGCGGAGCACGGCTTCCCGCACCGGATCGGCGTGACGCTCGGGGACGCCGCGGACCCGCGCGCCCTCGAGACTGCGTGCGACGGCGCGGACGTGGTCTTCCACCTCGTGCACTCGCTGGCCCGCCCGGACTTCGCCCGCCGAGACCGCGTCATCGCACAGCGCCTCGCCGCCACGGCCTCAGCCGCCGGGGTCCGGCAGCTCGTCTACCTGGGGGGGCCACGACCGGCGGCCACGACGTCGCCGCACCTGGCGTCCCGCTCCGAGGTGGCCGGCATCCTGCTCGACGGCGAGGTCCCGGCCATCGCGCTGCAGGCGTCGATGATCCTCGGCCGCGGATCGGCCGGGGTGGAGCTGCTGTCGCGCACCGCCCGGCTGCCGTTCCGGCCGCGGCCCCGGTGGACCGCCCGCCGCAGCCGCCCGGTCGCGCTCGCTGACGTCCGCCACTACCTGCGGGCGGCGGCCGGCCACTCGCCGCTGCGAGGCCGGTTCGATGTCAGCGGGCCGGAAGCCATCAGCTACGACGGCCTCGTGCGGCGCTGCGCCCGCCTCCTGCGGCGGCCCGCCGCGCTCGCCTTGCCGTCACCGTTCTGGTCCCACCAGGCCGCCGCGCGGATCGCCGGGCTGACCTCGCCCGTGCCCGCCGCCGTCGCGGGCCCATTGTTCGCGTCGCTCGAACACGACCTGCTTCCGGCCGACACCCCGGTCGAATCCGTCCTGCCGCCCCCGCCCGGCGGACCGACAAGCCTCGACAACGCCCTGCGCACGGCACTCGGGGTTCCGGTGCAGCAGGCACCCGCCGGTCCGGCGTACCTGGAGGAGCACACGCGACTCGCAAAAGCGGCCCCGCAACGGCTGTGGCAGGCGATCACCGCCCTCGGCGGCGACCACGGCCGGTTCCCGCCCGCACCGGCGTGGGCCCTGCGCGGGCTGCTCGACGGGCTGCTCGGCGGGGCGGGAGCCTACCGCGGTCGCCCCGACCGGCCGGTGACCGGGGACGTCGTCGACTTCTGGACGATCCGCCGCCGCGACGACACCCACCGCGAGCTCGTGTTGACCGCGGACATGCGCCTGCCCGGCGACGCCGAACTCACCCTGCGCGCGGACCCGGCCGGTTCCGGGAGCCTGCTGCGGCAGCGGGTGCGGTTCGCCCCGGCCTCACCGCTGGGCCACGCCTACTGGCACCTCCAGAAACCGGCGCACAACCACGTGTTCGCGTGGCTCGCCCGCTCGATCGTCCGCGACGCCGAACGCGCGACCTGATGCCGGACCGGCCCGCAGCTGCTCACCGAAGGCGCACCTGAAGTTCGCCCGAGCCGCTGGTGACGTCCGCTTCGATCTGGTCGCCTCGGGCAGTGGAGAGCAGCCGGTAGGGCACCGGACGGCCGCCGAAAGAGACGCCGGTGACCGTTCTCCCCGGCGGCAGGACGGCGCCGACCGTGATCGCGGCGGTTCCGGTCCAGGAGAACCAGGTGGTCAGGCTCGCTCCGGTGGTCGTCGCCCGGACGGCGAGGGAGCCGGTGCCGAGCCGGAGGTCCGAACCGGAGATGCGGTTCTGCCCCTGCGGGATCTGGGGGACGACCGCGATGCGGCCGTGGGGCAGGTCGGGGTCGACGCCGAGTTGCTGGTGCACGACCGGCCAGAGCACGCCGTAGGTCCCCCACGCCTGCAGCACCATCGAGCGGTCGGTGAACGGCCGGTCGATGTTCGCCGCGAAGTCGGGCGACGGAGCCACTTCCGGCATCGCCCCCGGCTTCTCCCAGATTGCCGGATCGAGCTGGATCCGGGTGTTCGCGGTGGTGTAGCGCTGCTGCTGGGTGCGGCCGAGCCGGCCGTGGTTGCCTTCGGCCACGGCCATGATCGCCGTGTTCAGCGAGTACACGGCCCGCTCGGCCGGCACCGCGGTGACAACCTGGTCGCAACTGGGGCCGGGGTTGCCGCCGGGAGCGCTGGTCGGGCCCGTCCCGGTGTGGTAGAGGCCGAGGTCGCCGCTGTAGCAGGCCTGTTCCCGGCGTCGCAGGGTTTCCTGCGCGTGGCGCCGGGATGCCAGTTCCCGCGCGCCTGGCATGGCGGCTTCGAGCGGGGTCAGGCCGATCCAGTGCCGCTGGAAGACGGGCGTGTTGTCCTCTCCCAGCGAGTCGCCGTAGCCGGCGGCGTCGTCGCCCGCCCACCAGGTGGCGTCGAACCGGCCGCGCAGCTCGTCGAACCGGGCTCGGGCCCAGCGGGCGGTCGCGTGGTCCCCGCGGCTCTCGGCCATGTCGGCGAGGTCGGCGAGGCCGCGGAGGTAGTAGACGGCGTTGTCGAGCTTTTCCGCGCCCATGCCGGGACGCTCGACGTTGCCCAGCCCCTCGGGCCAGCCGTCGTGGTCGGCGTCGAGGTTCGTGGCGATGTACTTCAGCGCGCGGGCGGAGAGGTCGTAGAAGTCGTCGAGGACCCGGTTGTCCCCGGTCCACCGCCACAGCAGCGCGACCACGCTCGGGAACTTCGCGGTCTCGTCGGTGTTGCCCGGGTCGCCGTTGGCGCCGAAGTACACGTCACCGGTGGAAACGACCTCGTGCACGATCTTTCCGCTGCGCTGGTTGACCAGGTCGCTGACGTCGCGCAGGGCACGCAGGTGGTCGCGGACCAGGTCGAAGCGGCCGGCCGCCACGGCCGCGAAGGCGCTGTACTCCCCGTCGGTGCCGAACAGCCACGGGTAGTCGGGAAACCCGGCACCGATCCACCGGGCGGACGAGACGGTACCGGCCGCTGGCGGGTAGCTCGTGCCCGCCGACACCGGCCGGACCTGCAGGTTCCGGGCCTGCTGCACCGAATCCGCGAGGTTGCTTTTGCTCCACCGGACAGCGGCCTGGAGCGCGCGGTCACCCGGCAGATCGACCTGGGTCGGCGCGACGGCGGCACGTCGTCCGGCGAGCTTGCCCGCCCAGGCGGCGGCCGGGCCGGCCAGCGCCGTCTGGACAGAACGAGTCGCTTCGGTCGCGTTCGTGGTCGAGCCGGCCACCGCGAACCACAGCGTTTTCGTGCGGCGGGCCGAGACGTCGACCCGGTAGTCGAGGGCACCCCCGGCGCCCTTGCCGGCATCGCTGTCATCGCAGCGAGGCGGAGCCGTCCCGGTCGGCGGGCACAGCACGGGCGGGTCCTGCGGACCTCGGTGCGTGCCCGTCGTGGCGGTCGCCACCGGTCGCCGGCTGCCGGCGACGACCGCGCTGTAGTCGTGCGGGCGTGCTCCCGGCGACGGCCCGGTCTCGCGGAAAGTCAGAGCCGTTCCGTCGGTGCTCACGGTGTCGGGCAAGTCGACGGCGGCCGAGGACGGCGTGGTCGACGTCCACGGGTAGGCCGGCAACAGCTCCGAGTGAGCGTCGACCCGCAGATCGACCGTGCGGCTCACCGGGCTGCGCAGGCTGAGCGCGATGAGGGTGGTGGCGGATCCGTCCGGCACGAACTGGACGCGCTCGGCTGTCAGGCCGCCCGTGGTCTGGTAGCGGAAGCGTTCGTAGCCGTCGCCGCTGGTGTAGCCGACGGCGGTGGTACCGCTGCCCAGCCACTGGTCCCCCACCCGGAACCAGAGGCCGTCGAGCAGCTTGATCGGCGGCGCCCAGAACCCGCCCATTTCCCCGCGGATGTGGAACCCGGCGGCCGGGTACTGCCCCGACGCGTCGCCCAGCACGTACGCCCCCGGACCGGTGATCAGCGAACGCCGGTCGGCCAGGCGGGTGCTGGTGGTCAGTTCGCTCGCCCCGGAACCCGCGACCAACGCGGGGTCGAGAGGGCTCTTCCCATCGTGTGTCCCCGCCACCGCGGCGGCGGGGACACCGGTCAGGCCGAGCGGGATGAGTACGGCGAGCACCCCGAATCGCGTGCGCAACACGGATACCTCCAAAAGTCGCGTCCGGCGCGGCACGGTGACGACGACACCGGCCGCCATCTGCGTGGCGAAGGGCTGGTCGAAGCTGCACGCGCCGTAACAGCATGAGGCGTAGAAGCGACTGCTGCACCGCGGTGCCCCGATCGGCGAAGTCTCCGGCCAGAAGCCGTCCCACGTGTAGTTGTGGCGGTAGGGCGCTCGCGTCACCGTGCCGCCTGCCTCGGTGGCCACCGGGGTGCGGGTGATCGTGTCCGTCTTGTACGGGTGGCCGGTGTTCTTCTCGGCCTGGGCGTAGGCGATCGTGAGGTCGTACTGCCCGGGGCCGTTGGTGCGCGGGATCGTCAGCGTCCCGCCGTTGCCGAGATAGCCGACGTACGAGCCCCCCAGACGCCCAGGCGCCGGTCGCCGTCGCCGCGCCGCCCGCGAACTGCCCCGATCCGGCCTCGACGTGGACCGCGTTCCGGAGCGCGCCGGTGCCGTGGTCCACCGTGCCGCCCGAGCGGCGGGCGTCGGCGAGCGGGTACTCCGCCCGTTCCGGGCCGGTCGTCTCGGTCAGGTCGGTCGAGCGTGACGTCCGACGAGCCGCCGAGGAAACCGCTCGGATCGCAGACGTCGTAGCTGGGGCGGACGGAAACTCGGACTGCCCGTCGAGAAATCGAATTGGTCACCCATTGTTCACCTGATCCGGGCTCTAATACCCCCCATGCGGGTGACTCCATTGGGATGGCGAATCAGCACTGTTCGCTCGTCATTTCACTCGTTGAGGGCACGCGAGCCACGTCCTCGCGATGGCACAATTATCAATGCTGTCGATCGCGCGATCCTTAGGGGGTGACACCATAGCGAGAAACCGGAAGGCCATGTACTGGATCACCGCCGCAGGCGTAGTCACCACGCAGTGCCGGGTTTGAAAAACAGCGACTCTTTCGCCGTCGCATCTGCATCTCGGACGCGCGCCGACCCGCAGCCGTATTCCGTATCCCAGTTCGGCCGGGATCCGCGCGAGAACCGGTGGGGAAATGAGAATGGAACAGCCGATCACCCTCGACGTCCACGCCTCCGACGTGCACGCCGAGGGTGCCCGCCTGCGAGAACGGGGGCCGGTCACCCGGATCGAACTGCCCGGTGGCGTTCCAGCCTGGGCCGCCACCGGGAACGACGTCCTCCGTCGGCTGATGGCCGACCCCCGGGTGTCCAAGGACGCGTTCCAGCACTGGCCCGCGTTCACCAACGGCCAAATCGCCGACGACTGGCCGCTGCGGATCTGGGTGTCGATCCGGAACATGTTCACCGCCTACGGAGCCGACCACCGGCGGCTGCGTTCCCTGACGGCCGCCGCCTTCACGGTCCGCCGCACCGAGGCGCTCCGCTCGAAAGTCGAAGAAATCACCCGGGACCTGCTCGACGCCATCGAGGCGGATTCCAGTGACGCGTCCGTCGACCTGCGGGCGCGGTACGCCTACCCGCTGCCGATCGAGGTCATCTGCCGGCTGTTCGGCGTCCCGGGCGACAAACAGGCCGGAATCCGCGAAGTAGTGGACGGCTTCTTCGACAGCGCGATCACCGCCGAACAGGCCCAGGCGAACGTGGCGGCGGCATACGCCCTGTTCACCGAACTGATCTCGCAGAAGCGCGCGGCGCCCGCCGACGACCTGACCAGCGCCCTGATCGCCGCGCGCGACGACCGGGACGGCGCGCTGACCGAAACCGAGCTCGTCGACACGCTGATGCTGATGATGACCGCCGGCCACGAGACCACGGTGAACCTGCTCGACCACGCCATCACCGCGCTGCTGACCCACCCTGATCAGCTCGCCCTGGTCCGGTCCGGGCGACAGTCCTGGACCACCGTGGTGGAGGAGACGCTGCGCTGGCAGGCGCCGATCCCGTACACGCCGCTGCGGTACGCGGTCGAGGACATCGAGGTGGACGACACGGTGATCCGCCGCGGCGACGCGATCCTGGTCGGCTTCGGCGCCGCCGGGCGCGACCCCGCCCAGCACGGCGACACCGCCGACGAGTTCGACATCACCTGTGCGGCCGCACCACACCTCACCTTCGGCTACGGCGTGCACCACTGCCCCGGCGCGCCGCTGGCCCGGCTCGAAGCCGAGGTGGCGCTCCCGGCGCTGTTCGACCGCTTTCCGGACCTGACCCTCGCCGTGCCGCCGGAGAAACTGACCACCCTGCCCACGTTCCTGTCCAACGGGCACACCAGCCTGCCCGTCCACCTCCGGCCCGCATCTCGCTGACACCGAAACCGTGAATACGGACGCCTGACACCGATCACCGGGACCACGCAGTGATCGGCTGGCACTACGAGCACCTCGCCGACCAGACAGCAGTCTGCCCTTCGACGCTCATCCCTGACCTGGTTCGCACACCGGAACACGACCTCAGTGTGCTCAATCACCCCTGACCGACGCCCACGCCGAGGCGTACGCCTTCGCCTGGCGCCAGCGACGCGAAGACATCGCCGACCCCAGCGTCACTACTTCCAGAAGTTGGATCGGCACAGCTGAGTAGCGCACCTGACGACCGCTGGACAGAAGGCTCACTCGAGCGTGGGGGCAACGGTCATCAGCGCGCGCAAGAGACCGACCTTCGTTCCAGGCTGGAAACTCCTCAGCTCTGGAAAGGCGCCCTCCCCCAGCACACTGCCGGGGCCCGGGGCAGTACCTGTCCGTTGCGGATGAGCTGGCCGTAGTGGTCGGGGTTGGACCGCGCTGACGTCTCACCACTAGGCGGAGGTGGGGGTGTTCATCATGCCGGGGCAGACAGCGGCGAGCAGATGGCGTGTGCTGTGTCGGGCTCGCGGCGCAGTGCGGCCAGGGCGCGGACGGCGGCAACCTGGCCGATCCCGGAGGGGATGTCGACGAAGCCGGGCCCGTCGCTGCCGTCGCGCACGGCGTACCGCCACGCGGCGACCGGCTTGTCCACTTAGTCCAAAGAGGACAGTCCGTCGAAGCGGTCGTGCAGCACGGGCGCGAGGTGCTGCAGTGTGCCCAGCGAAGTGGCGACCACGATGAGCCGGCCACCGTCGCGCAGCAGCGAGGCGAAGGCTCACAGGACGCAGGTGGTGCCGAAGTTGTTGACCTCGCTGCCGGGCCATGAGCGCGGTCGACGACCGGGTCGTCGACCCCATCAGTGATTCAATCAATGCTTGAAACCGACCGCGCTCGATGCTCTACTCGACGCATGAAAGCGACGGTGGACTCGACTCGCGAGCGGTTGCTGGCCGCCGCGGAACGGCTGCTGCTGACCGCCGGCTACGACGATGTTTCCGTGCGGGGGATCTGCTCGGCCGCCGGGCTCAACCCGGCTGCCGTGCACTACCACTTCGGCTCCAAAGAAGCGCTGGTCGCCGCCATGCTGGAAGTACGGCTGGCGCCCGTGTGGAGCGGCCTGCTCGACGACGTCGAACGCCGGCGGCGGGACGGGTGGGTGCCCGCCGCTGCGGACCTGGTCGACGCCGTCCTCGCCCCGCTGACCGAACTGGCCGCCGACCCCGTCGGCCGGCTGCGGCTGCACCTGCTCGCCCGGGTGCTCTTCTCCGGCCAGCGGCTGCCTTGGACGTCGCCGTGGTTCAGTCTCGATCCGTGGATCGGGATGCTGCGCGCGGCCCGTCCCGACCTGACCGGGGAGCAGGCCGCCACCCGCTGGGTGCTGGCTTTCCAGCTGCTACTGCAGGTGTTCGGCGCCCCGGGCGCCCCGGCGCCGGCCGAGCCGCGGCTGCCCGCCGAGGCGGTCCGGTCGTTCGTCGTCGCCGGGCTGGACGCGCCGTGAGCGCGCCGGACGTCTTCGCGCCGGCCCGCCTCGGCCCGGTCGAACTGCGCAACCGCGTCATCAAGGCCGCCACGTTCGAAGGCCGCACGCCGGACGCGCACGTCACCGACGAGCTCATCGAGTACCACCGGCGCCCGGCCCGCGGTGGCGTCGGGATGACCACCCTGGCCTACTGCGCGGTGTCGCCGGAAGGCCGCACCGATCGCCACCAGATCTGGATGCGTCCCGAAGCCGTCCCCGGGCTGCGCCGCTTCACCGACGCGATCCACGCCGAAGGCGCGGCGGCCTGCGCGCAGATCGGGCACGCCGGCCCGGTCGCGAACGCGGCGTCCAACCGCCTGCCCGCGCTGTCGCCGACCCGCCGGTTCAGCCCGCTCGGCCTGCGCCCGACGCGCGCCCCCACCCCCGCCGACCTCGACCGCATCGTCGGAGCCCACGCGAGTGCGGCCCGCACCGCCTTGGAATCCGGGTTCGACGCCGTGGAAATCCACTTCGGTCACAACTACCTTGTCAGCTCGTTCCTCAGCCCACGCCTCAACCACCGCACCGACGCCTACGGCGGCAGCCTCACCAACCGCGCCCGGCTGGCCCGCGCGATCGCCAGCGCGGTGCGCGACGCCGTCGGCGACCGGATCGCGATCACCGCCAAGCTCAACATGGACGACGGCGTCCCCGGCGGCTTCTGGCTCGATGAAAGCCTCCAGTTCGCCCAGTGGCTGGAAGCCGACGGCGGCCTCGATGCCCTGGCCCTGACCGCGGGCAGTTCGCTGCTCAACCCGATGTACCTGTTCACCGGCGACGCCCCGGTCCGCGACTTCGCGGCCGCGTTCCCCCAGCCCGCCCGGCTCGGCCTGCGCCTGGGCGGGCGGTTCTTCCTGCACGAGTACCCCTACCGCGAGGCCTATCTGCTCGACCGCGCCCGCCAGTTCCGCGCGGCGCTGGAGCTGCCGCTGATCTTGCTCGGCGGCATCACCACGGTCGAGACGATGAACCTGGCGATGGCGGAAGGGTTCGCGTTCGTCGCGATGGCCCGGGCGTTGCTGCGCGAGCCCGATCTCCTGCATCGCATGCGGGCCGACGCGGACGCGCGGTCGCTGTGCGTCCACTGCAACCGCTGCATGCCCACCATCTACTCCGGCACCCGCTGCGTGCTGGCCACCGAAGGGAAACCCCGATGAGCACCGTCGCCGTCACCGGCAGCGCGTCCGGTATCGGCGCCGCCACCGCCAGACGGCTGCGGGATGCCGGGCACCGGGTCATCGGCGTCGACTTGCACACGGCGGACGTGTCCGCCGACTTGGCCGCCACGGAGGGTCGAGCCACGGCGGTCGAGGGCGTGCTCGACCGCTGCGACGGCGTGCTCGACGGCCTGGTCGCCTGCGCCGGCCTCGGCCCGCACGTCGACGACGTCGCCCGGATCGCCCAGGTCAACTACTTCGGAACCGTCGCCGTCATCGATGGCCTGTTTCCCGCGCTGCGCAAGGGAACGGCCGCGGCGGCGGTCGTCGTGTCGTCCGTGGCCTCCACGCACCTCAAGTGGGAGGAGAACCCGCTGACCGAGGCGATCGAGACCGGCGACGAGTCGCTGATCGCCGACGCCGTCGCGGCGGGCGGCGACTACCGAGGCCAGTTCGCCTACGCGGCGGGCAAAAACGCGCTGACCGTGGCCGTGCGCCGGCGCGCGGCCGAGTGGGGCGCGGCCGGGGTGCGCCTCAACACCGTCGCCCCGGGCTCGGTCGACACGCCGCTGCTGGCGGCCACGGCCGAAGACCCGCGCTACGGCGAAGCGATCCGCGGCTTCACGGCCCCGATCCCCCGGCACGGCCGGCCCGACGAGATCGCGGCACTGGCCTGCTACCTGCTCGGCCCGGACGCGGGCTTCATCCACGGCGCCCAGTTCGTCGTCGACGGGGGCATCGACGCCCTGCTCCGGCCGACCGTCTTCTGATCCGCAGCCCGTTCTTCAGCCCGCCCCGACGCGGCGAATCCTAGTTGTCGACTCGCGGGTTCGATCCGGCCGCCCGGCAGCTCCCATTCGTCGCGCTCGTTGTGCATCAGCACGACTCGGCCATCCCGGACCAGCACGCCCTTGATCGACACCGGGTAACCGGCCTCCCCCACCCGACACCAACCTCCGCTTTCCGTGCTCCGCGTTGTCACCGACCGTAGCGCTGCAGGACCACCGCTAGATCATCAGCACGAGGGGCGCAGTCGAAGCTGCCGCCGTGCCGGCGCGTGAGGGTGGCGCACTCGGGCGCATGCCCTCGCGGTCACCGTCCAGCCAGCTCGGCAACGACCGGCGCAAGAACACCGGCGGCCTCGGCGCCGACCACGAAGTAGGAGAACCCGATCTCCTCCCGCCTCCGTTGAATCTCCTCAGCAGCGGCAGAAGGATCGTTGGGCAGGAATGCCAGCGAGTCCGCGGCCCGGACGGCGGCGGGGTCGGTGTCGGGTCCGGCCATGAACGCCGCGACCGAATCGCCGACCACCGGCACGTGCAACGCCAATTCCGCACCGCGACGGTTGTCGAAGCGTTCTACCCGCTGCATCGTCTCGATCCGCGTCTCGATCTGTGGCATCACGAACGTCACGGTGTCGGCGAGTTCGGCGGCGAGCGCCTGCGCCTTCGGGCCGCCGACCGCCATGACCACCGGCGTGTGCCGGTCCGGCCCGTCGAGGTCACGCAGGGCCGCGACCACGTCACGCACCTGGCTCAACCGCCGGCCCGCCGGGGTGACCGGCAGGCCCAGCTCACGGAGCTGGTCGGCGATCCCGGGCCGGCCGGTGCCGATGCCCATCTCGAAACGACCATCGGTGAGCACGGACAACGAGTGGGCCTCCCACGCGGTGATCCACGCAGGCCGGACCGGAGACGCGTACACCCAGGTGCCCACCCGGAGGTCGGTGATCGTCGCCGCCACCGCGAGCGCCGGCCCCGGTGCCGGCTGCCACTGCGGCACATCCGGCATCAAGATCGTCGAGTAACCGCTGTCGGCCAGAACGCGCAGCTGGTCACGCCAGGCCGGCAGGTCAGCGGTGATCGGCGCCACGACCCCGAACCGCAACGGCCTGCTCTCGCGTGTCGAGTTACCCGTCATGGTGAAGCCCCTTCCCTGTGCGGCCCGGCCTGGCGCCGAGCTCTTCCCTACCACGAACGAGCGACTGCGCATCCGACACAACCCGCCAAGCAATCCGGCGCGACGTCCGGCTCAAGGGCCTGAGCGGAATCTCACGGCAGATCGGCCCGGCGCATGGTGGCTCTGGCACACGTTCTTTCCAGGACCGTCGGTTCGTCGATCACGGCACCGCACTGCATGCGGTGCCTTGATCGGCCGAACCGCCCGTCGCGGAGGCGAATAGCTGCCGTACCTGCACAGCGCGCACGTCATGACGGGGCGCCGACGCGGACGGGGAGGGCGAGGTGGCCGCGGTGGGTGGCGCATCCGGTGCAGGCATGTCGGGCACAGCGGGCCGCGTGTGAACCGCGACCGAACCGCAGCAGCCCTATTGGGATCGGACGGCAGCCCGGCCAGCGGCGGGCCACTGGAGGCGGCGCGAAACCGGCCGGCAGACGCGGAGGCGCGGCTTCAGCGCTACCAAGCGGCGATCGCGGCCGGGGTCGAGCCCGAAGCACTCGTCGACCCGCTGCGCCGGACCTGCGGCTATCGGTGTGGTTCGACGAACCCGCCTACCTGTCCACCCAGCTGATCAAGGTGCACGCCAGGGTCACCGACGTCGAGACGGCGACCGCGGTAGCCGGCCCCGGCACCGAGGTCACTAGGGCCGGTACACGGCGTCCTTGCCGTACAGCGGCTTGGTGAAGCTCGAGATGTAGGTGTGCGAGTCGGCGGCGCCGAGGTTGTAGGTCAGGTACACGCCGTAGCCTTCGTTCACGGTTCGCTGGGCGAGACTGGCGGCGGTGCTGGTGGAGGTCGCCGCGATCTGGACCGCCGCGGGGGAAAGCCCGGATTTGGGGAGGGCGATGTTCGGTACGCCCCAGGTGCCGTAGTACGGATTCCAGGCGTAGTTGAACTTCGAGGTGATGTCGGTGCCGCCGTAGGACAACCGTGATGCGGCCGGGCCGATGTTGTACAGCGAGATCAGCTTGGTGGGCATCGCCGCCCGCAGGGCCGTGACGAGGTGAACGAACGAGCTGGCGTTGGGCTGGCCGGTGCCGTTGTTGCCGTACTCGGCGTATTCGTCGTCGAAGTCGATGCCGTCGAGCCCGTACTTGACCACGGCGTCGGACAGCTGCTTGGCGAAGGCCGCGGCCGCCTGCTGGGACGGGAAGTTGGCGAACCCGGCGCCCTGATGGTTGCCGAGGATCGACAACATGACCTTGATGCCCTTGGCCTGCAGCGGGCGGACCTGGGTGCTCACGTTGTCGAGGACGCGCTGCACGTTCGGGTTGAAGTACAGGTACGCCGACTTCGTCGCGGTGTCGTAGTTGATGTTGGCGGCGAAGATGACGCCGATGTCGAACACGTTGCCGCTGTCCTGGGCGAGGGCGTACTTGCCCACGTTCAGCATGCTGTTGTTGTTCACCTCGACGTAGGCCACGGTGATCGGCCCGCTCTTGCGCGGCGCGGCGGACGTACTCGCCGCACTCGTGCCTGTCGTCATGGCCGCCAGGAGGGCGGCACCTGCCAGCAACGCGGTGATCCGGCCGAGTTTGACCACGATAGCTCAACTCCTGACGAGTGGTTTGAACCACTGTCCATGTATGGGCTTTTCCGGCTCCTTGTCAAGAGAAGTGATCAAGCAACGCGATCGGCACCTCGATCGGCCCACGCCGTTCGTCGCATCGACCCACGGCACTTCTCGAATTCAGGCGAGTTTCCTCGGAGCCGCCGGTGTCGTCGGGTTGCTCACGCTGACTGCCGCTGCGCAAGCGGCGAAGGTGCCCTTCTGCGTGGTCACCGACCAGCGCCCTGACCGGACCGGTCCATGACGCCTACCTGAGCGCGAAGACCCACCGGTTGCTCGCCAATGCGTCGTCAGGCACCGGATCCAGACCGGCGCCGAACTCAGCCGAGAATTCAAACGGCGTGCGCACCGACGTCGCCCAGCCGCGGGCTCGCAGCGCCCCCGCGGAGTCCGGGCGGGGTTCGGCGTCGAACAGCGCTGTCAGGTCCACCCCGATCTGCTCGCGCGCCGCGCGGTAGACCGGTCCCGAGCGGACCGCCGGCGTCTCGTGCCAGAACTTGGCCTCGAACGCGCACGCGCTGCCCGGCGCAGCCCACCCGTCGACCGTCTCGACGAGCCGGCGCTCGGCGTCCGCGGGCAGGTAGAGGAACAGCCCCTCCGCCAGCCACACGGACGGGCGATCCGGATCGAACCCCGCCTCGCGCAGCGGTCCCGCCCAGTCGCCGCCCAGGTCCACCGCCAGGGTCACCCGGGCCGCCTCCGCCCTCGCCCCCGCGTCGTCGAGGACGTCCTGCTTGAACGCCAGCACGCCGGGCCGGTCCAGCTCGAAGACCCGGCACCCGGGCGGCCAGCCGAGCCGGAAAGCCCGCGTGTCCAGCCCGGCTCCCAGCAACACCACCTGCCGAGCTCCGTCGCGGGTGACGCCGAGCAGGAAATCGTCCAGCACCCGGGTGCGCAGACCGAAGTACCGGCCCAGCCGCCCCCACAGCGGGTTCGCCGGCCCGCCGGGTACGTCGCTCCAGCGCACCGGCCACCGGCCCGCAGGCGCCGCAGCGCGCACGAAATACCGCGCCAACCCGTCGTGCGCCAGCGAATCGGGGCGAGTCGCCTCGATCGCCCGTGCTGCGGCGACCATCAGCGCGGTCCGGCCGACTCCGTGGTCGAGGTCTGCGGTGGTGCCCACTCGTCCTCCTCCTCGGGGAACCTCGTCCAGCTCGCCGGCTGGTCGTGCGTGGCGGTCCGGGCGCCGTAGACGACCTCCATGAACCGCACCGCCTCCTCGTCGCCGCGGTGCAGCGCCGTCGTGCAGTCGGTGAGGATCGTGAGGTGGAAACCCAGCTGGAACGCGGTTCTCGCGGTCGAATCCACGCACACGTCGGCGTAGACACCCGCGAACACGAGGTGCCCGATCCCCCGGTGGCGCAGGTACCCGCCGAAGCCGTCGACGAGGAACGCGTCGAAGCACGCGCGTTTGGTGAAAACGCGTTCGCCCACCGCCGGCGCCACCCGGTGGAACTCCGCACCCCAGCTGCCTTCCCGGCACTTCGGCCGCTTGCCGAGGAGCCGGTCGCGGCGCCGCCAGCTCGGCCGCTGGAACTCGACGTTCCCGGCGAACCGCACGAAGACGACCTCGACGCCGGCCTCCCGCGCGAGGTCGATCGCGCGCGCCGCGTTCGCCGCGAGCCGCTCCAGCTTCGCCGGGTCACCGTGCCGGGCCGTCGCGACCGGTCCGGTGCAGAAGTCGTTCTGCAGGTCCACCACGACCAGCCCCGACCTCACGTCCCGGCCACCGGGAGCTGATCGGTGGCCGGCCGCAGCTCCGCCAAGACCGCCGCGACGACCTCGTCCGTCGCATGCGTGCCACCGGTGTCCGGGGTGCCCACGCCCCGGCTCCGGGCCGCTCGCAGGGCGTCTTCGAGCGCCGCGATCGCACCCGGGCAGCCCGCGTGGCGCTCCGCGATCGCCGCCGCGGCCCGCAGGGTCGCGGTCGGGTTGACCCGGCCCGTGCCGGCCAGGTCGTCGGCCGACCCGTGCACGGTCTGGTACTCGACCAGTCCGGCCACCTCCGGGTGCAGGTGCACGTTCTCAGTGCACCGGTCCTCCTGCCGCGCCCCGCCGAACCGGTCGAGCAGCACCACGTGCATGACGTCGCCCCACTCGTTGCCCGCCACCACCAGCGTCCGCCCGGTCAAGCCGTGTTCGATCAGGTTCCGGTTCACGGTGTCCGGCTGGCACAGCTCGACGCGGACGCCGTGGCGGTGCGCGATCTCCGCCACCCACGCCCCGAACGCGCCGTCGAGCAGGTGGAACTTGTACGCCAGGACGATCCGGTCCGGCCCGGCGCCCGGCCACTGCGCCCGGGCCCGGCGCAGCGCGAACACGATGACCTTCTCGGTGAGTTCACGGGTGAAGACCGTGGTGCGGGTCACCGTTCCGGGCCCGTGCCGGTTCTCGCCGGTGTAGAAGCCCTGCACCTGGTCGCGGACCATCAGCAGCGACGGCGTCACCGCATCGACCTTGACCGCCTGCAGCCGCTCGCGGACCAGGTACAGCGACTGCGCGTTCATCGCCGTGCGGAAGACCGCGGTGACGCCCGCCCGGGCCTGTTCGCGGCAGAACCGTTCGTAGTGCTCCGCGTCGGCACGGGTGATACGGCGGATCTCCTCGGCGCCACCTTCCTCCGCCAGCGAGAAATAGGAATGGTAGGTACGAGCCGAGCGGGTGATTCGGATTTCCGCCGAGAACAGGTCGCCGATCCGGTCCAGTGCGGCGGCGAAAACGTCGGCCAGTTCCGGTCCGGTACCGCGGCCGACCGCCAGTCCGACGGTCGCTCGCACCCGAGGGTTTCCCATTCAGCGGGCCGCGTTCGCGACCAAGTGATCGCCCGCGATCCCGACCTTCGCCGGGTCGTAGTAGTCCTTGATCCCTTCGGCCCACACCTCGACCCCGATGCGGTCTTCGCCGTCCGGCCCGAACGCGTCGAAGAGCGCGTCGATGTTGGGCCGGTCGAACCCGATGGCCGCCATCAGGGCGGTGAACACCGGACGTTCGATCTTCCCGTCGCCGTCGGGATCCCCCAGGGCCGCCAGGGATTCCGCGAAGTCGGCGACCGTGCCGCCGAACCGCTCCGGCGACAGCACACAGGCCGTGAACTCCTCGTAGCTCACCCGGCCGTCCCGGTTCCGGTCCAGTTCGCGTTCCAGGGTCCGCCAATAGTGCACGAAGGCGCTTTCCATCGCCTGTTTCGCGGCCGCACCGGATCCCTCGGCCGCGCGCACCACATTCGCCGCCATCGTCGAGAAGTCACGCTCCTCCAGGTAGCCGTTACGGTCCACGTCGAACAGCGAGAAAATGATCTTCACCCGATCTTCGGCCGTCACACTCATCGAACGATCGCCCTTCCGTCGAATTGCCCCCTTGATCAATCCTGCCCGAGAAAGGCGTGCTCCGGAATCATCGTCAACCCAAGGTGGGACGGCATCCCGTCCAGCCGGTTCCGGAAGTAAAGCAACGCAGGGCAGGCCCTGGGACAAACGGGGAGCGACTGCCACCGCCGGGTCAGCCACCACGAGATTCGCGCACTGACCGTGACGGCTTGCCGAAGCCACGCCGCACCCGCACGGGCCGGACGTCCGCTTCGCCTGCGGACTTGCGTTCGAGCGCGCTCGAAGCCTTAACGTCGCCGGCATGACGACACAGACCTGGATCATCACCGGCGCGACCCGCGGCCTCGGGCGCGCCCTGGCGGAATCGGCGCTCGCGGCGGGCGACAACGTGGTGACCGCCGTGCGCCGGCCCGAAAGCATGTCCGCCCTGGAGGCCGAGTACCCGAACCGCTGCCTGGTCGTGAAGTTCGACGCCCGCGACACGACCGCGGCCGCGGACCTCGTGAAGGACACCATCGACCACTTCGGGCAGCTGGACGTCCTGGTCAACAACGCCGGCCGGGCGGTGGTCGGCGCCGTCGAAGAAATCAGCGACGCGCAGCTGCGGGAGCTGATGGACCTGCACCTGTTCGGCCCGGCCGCGCTGGTCCGCGCGGCGCTGCCCGCCATGCGCGAGCGCGGGACCGGGACGATCGTGCAGATGAGCAGCCAGGGCGGGCGGCAGTCCTTCCCCGGGGTGTCGGCGTATTCGGCGTCGAAGTTCGCCCTCGAAGGCTGGTCGGAGTCCCTGGCCGGCGAGGTCGCCGGGTTCGGGATCCGGGTGCTGCTCGTGGAGCCGAGCCGGTTCCGCACCGGGTTCAACGAGGCCGACGTACTGGAGTTCGCCGAGCCGTCCGAGACCTACCGAGACGTGCTCGCCCGGGTGCGCGCGGACATGGCCGGTGCCGACGGCCGCCAGGAAGGCGACCCGGTGCGGGCCGCGGACATCCTCGTGTCCCTCGTGCACGGCGACGACGTGCCACTGCGGCTGCCGCTGGGCAGCGAGGCCGTCGAGCGGCTCACCCGGGCCTACCGGCGCGACCTCGAAGGCGTCGAGCGGTGGGCCGAAACCGCCCGCAGCGCCGATTTCGCCGACGTCCCGCCCTCTTCGCGGCCGATCTAGGCTGGACGGCATGGCCACGGACGAACTGCTGACCAGGGCGCTGGCGATGCTGGGCGAAGACGACGTGTCGGTCGAGGCGATCCACCGGCTGACCGACGTGGGCGGGATGACCGAGCCGATGACGATCGCCGAGGTCGCCGACATGCTCGACATCTCGCCGCACACCCTCCGCTACTACGAACGCGCCGGGCTCGTCGAGGTCGGCCGCGACAGCAGCGGATACCGCGTCTACGACGAAGAAGCGGTGCGGCGCCTGGTGTTCCTGACCCGGATGCGGCTGTCCGGGATGCCGATGCGCGACCTGCAGCACTACATCGAGCTCGTCGACGCCGGGGCGGACACCGTGCCCGAGCGGCTCGACATGCTCGTCGAGCACCGCGACACGATCCGGCGGCGCATCCGCGAACTGACGCTGTCGCTCGCCGCGACCGAATACAAGATCGCCACGTACGGCGGCTCGACCGGCCCGGAGGTGACAGTCACGTCACCGGGTTCGGAGCGAACCTAGCGGCGATCAGTCCGTCCACTCGATGTGGTGCTGCGTGAGCCACGCCGCGGTGTTGCGCGGGCCGCTCTTGAGCCGTCGGGAGATCGCGATGTCCCGGATGAGCCGCTTGACGAGCCCCGGCGTGGCCGTGCCGCCCATCTTCGCGCTGGTCGCCACCAGGCGCTCGACCCGCTCCCGGCGCTGCTGTTCGTAGGCACGGAACGCCGCCGCCGGTTCGCGGAGGTCGCGCAGGCACTTGGCCAGGACGACGGCGTCCTCCATCGCCATCGACGCCCCGTGGCCGGCGTTCGGCGCCGCAGCGTGGGCGGCGTCGCCGATGACGATCATCGGACCGGCGTGCCACCGCGGCGTCGAGGCGATGTCGTAGCCGTTGTTCGCCCGGATCTGCTCCGACGCCTCGACGATCGCCGCCGCCGGTGACCGGTCCCGGCGCAGCAGCGCCGTCGCCTGCCGCTTCCACTCCTCCAGCGACGTCGCCGCCAGCTCAGCCTTGGACAGCTCCGGGCGCGGGATGTTCACGAACCACCACGTTTCGCCGTCCGGCGCGGTCGTGTAGGCGAAGAAGACGCGCTTGCCGTAGATCATCCGGTACACGCCGGGCATCGGCTCGACCGGCGCTTGCCGGGCGTAGCCGCACAACACGACCGTTCCGGTGTAGCGCGGCCGCGGCGCGTGCGGGTCGATGATTTCGCGGGTGGCCGAGTGGACGCCGTCGGCGCCGATCAGCAGGTCGCCTTCGCGGCGGGAGCCGTCCTCGAAGAACGCCGCGATGCCGTGCTCGGCGTAGATGTCCACGTCGCCGAGCCGTTCACCGTGCTCCATCGTGATCCCGCGGCGGGTGGCTTCCTCGTGCAGGACCCGGTACAGCTCGGACCGCTTGATCATGTGCGGCCCGTACGCGCCGGCCGTACCGCTGCCGATGGGTGCCTCGCCGAGCTTCTTGCCCGAGCCGCTCCAGAACAACGCGTGATCGGCGGGGAACGACGCCTGCAGCACCGGCTTGTCGGCGTCGATGGCGTGCAGGGCGTCGAAGCCGTTGTTCATGATCGTCATGAAGGCGCCGACGTCGTCCGCACCCGGCTCCTGGGCCTCGTAGACGACGGAAGTGATGCCCGCCTTCTGCAGGGCCATGGCCGTGACCGGTCCGGCGATGCCTCCGCCGATGATCAACGCCTTGGTCATCTCGCTTCCCTCGTCTCCCGGACCCGCGCCGGCCGCGTGGGCGGCACTCGACGACCCGGGGATAGTAGCGGCGATGCACGCCTCGCCGGGCGAAAGACCCGGCCTCGGGTCAGCGGTCACCTCGTCGCCGCGCCACGGCGAGCAGGGTCAGGCCGGCCCCGAGCAGGACCAGCAGCGCGGCCGCCTGGGCGGGCAGCCCGGCGACGCCGGTTCCGGGGAGGCCGCCGGTCGTCGGCGGGCTGCCGGGCGAGCCGGGAGACGGCGAGCCGGCCGCAGTGCTCGACGCGGTCGTCGCCGTCACGGTGGCACCGGTCGTCGTCGCCGAGGTCGATGTCGATGCCGAAGTCGAGGTCGAGGTCGAGGTCGAGGTCGGCGTGGAGGACGTGGTTCGCGTGGTCGTTTTCGAACTGGTCGGGGTGGTCGTCGGCGGCCGGGGCTCGCAGTGCGCCTCGGCTTCGCCGAGCCGCAACGACGTCAACGGCCCGTCGTACACCGGCTTGCCGTCGTTGTCCTTCAGCGACGCGGTGACGTCGATGTCCAGCCAGGCCCGGGCGTAGCCCTGGCGGCTCTGCGCGGACGGGTCCTGCATCGGCGTCACCACGACCGTCAGCGTGCTCTTGCCGATCTCACGGGCGCCCAGCTGGGCTCCCGTCACGCTCAGCCCGTTCCGGCCCGGCCGCACGGTGTGCCCGAGCACCTCGATCGTGCCGCCGTTCGTGCGGTTGTACGCCAGCGCCCACGGGCCCACCGGCGGCGGTACGCATTCGGCGTAGGAGTCGAGCGAAGCCACCTTGAGGAACGGCTTCCGCCCGAGCTTCACCTCCAGCGCCGTCAGCTGCGCCTGCGCCCAGTTCCTGGCCGGGTCGGCGACGGTCCGGGCCTGCTCGGTGGCGACGCCGATCCTGCGCAGAACCCCGTCGGGGTCGTTGAGGTCCCCGTTGTCGGTCTGTCCGGGACCGGAGGACTCCGCGACGCCGTACCGGCCGGTGTAGGCCTCGAGACCGAGCGCCTCGACCGGCGAAGTCGTCAAGCGGACGAGCACCGCGGAGGCGGGCGCGGAAGTCCGCGCAACCGGGACGACCGCCGGCTCGGCTACCGCGAGCACCGCAACGCCGGCGGAGAGAACCGAGCCGGTCAGAACGTGGGCGAGGCGAAACGAAGGCACGGAGTCAACGAAACACAGGTGACCACGCCCGGCGAGCGGGATCGCTGGTTCGGGCTTGGTGATCAACCGAAGGAGTGAGACTGCCGCTCGAACCGGAAGGCAGGCGCTCCCGCCGTGCCGGGTTCGCCCGATCTCGTCGTCGGCGGCGGACACCCACCACCGACGCCGTCACCCGCGCCGTACTCCAGGCCGCGCACCTGCACGAAGCGAGAGCCGGGACTGATTCGGGCAGGCCAAGGGCATCATCATGGCCCGCCGTGGCGTCGACGTCGGCGACGCGCCACACCGAAATCGACCTCCCGACCCGCTGAACAACGGCCACCGCAGGCCCCACTGGGCTGCTCGCCAAGCCGGGTCGACCCGCTTGACCGCGCTACATTGTGTTCGTGAGCTCCGTCCACCCTCGGGAACTGGCCGGCCTGGACCTGTACGCGGTCTGGGTTTCCGCGGCGGAACTGACGGACCGGTTCGACCCGTTCCGGTTCGAGCACCGGATGGCGGCCTACCGGCAGCTCATCGCGGCCACGAACGCGGGCGGCCTGTTCGGCGCCGACAACCGGCACAATCCCTTGTGGGCCTGGACGTTCCAGCTCCAGTGGCAGTGCCGCACCGGGCGGCTGGGCGCCACCACGCACGCTGACGGGACGATCGATCCGGACTCGCCGTGGGCCTACGGCAACTACACGCTGAGCGTGCTCCCGTGGCTGGGCGCGCAAGGGGCCGGCGTGGTCGCTCCGCTCGAAATCGCCGACGCCCCCGGCCCGGCCCGGTTCGGGTACGTGCGGGGCGGCGTGGTGCCGGACGAGCTGGCACCCAGCGTCGAGCAGTGGCGGCGCTACTTCGCGATGGTGCAGCAAACCCGGGCCACGACCGACTTCGAGCCGCTCCGGATCGCGCTGTGGAAGGCGCACAAGACCTGTCTCGACGTCGTGGTCACGAAGATCGCGGGCATCGACCCGGCTCCGTATGCGCCGCTCGAACTGACGTTCCTGCGTGGCTGGTGCCGGATGGTCGACTACCTCGGGGCGGCCGCCTGGCGGACCGACTTCGGCTTCATGACCGAGCACGGCCTGGACGTGTTGCCGGAAATACTGCTCGAGCAGCGTTCCGACCTGCGCACCCTGCCGGACAGCGTCCGACGCAACGTCACCAACGTCATCCGCCTGGCCACCGCTTCACCCGGCCGCCACGCGCTGAACCTGTGGCTGTGGCGGCGGATCATGCGCACCAGGGCCGCCCGGGACGAGGTACTGACCCTGCTCGACGCGGTCTTCGATCCCCGGCGGGACAACGCCGCGGCCCGCCGGCGGACGATCCGCCACCTCCTGCGTCCGTGACGACGCCGGGACTGACGAGCCGACTTCCGGAAGTGGCCGAAAAGGCAGAATTGCCCGTCGCCGGTTGACGACGCCTCCCGTCGGACACCAGGATCCCGCCGATGAAGCTCGAAGCCGGTCGCAGCGGCCGAACGAGGAGAAAGTCCCTGCCCGGCCGGGCAATCGTCCCGCTGGTGGCACCGATGGTCCTGCTCGCGGCGGCGTGCGGCCCGGTTCGCGTGGCCGGGTCGGCGAGCCCGGCCACGACCAGCCCGGACGCCCCGCCGTCGAGCGGCACCGCCCCGACGTCGGCGGCGCAACCCGCTTCCGGCGCCGAGACGCCCGGCGCCGCCGTCGAGCGCTGGGTCACCCAGATCCTGCAGGAGCAGTACGTCGAGGCGTGCCTGTCCAGTGCTCCCGCACTCCCCGCCGGTCAGGACGCCCAGTCCTTGTGTGCCGAGCCCGCGGCTTCGGCGAGCGCGAAGTCATTGCGTTCGGCTTGGGCGAAACCGGGCGTCACCCTGCCTCCCGAGGGGAAGGTCGAGGTCGCCGCCGTGGCGGCGAAGGGCGACAAGGTCACCGTGCCGGACACGGCGGTCAAGCTCGACGGCCGTACGTTGCGCAGTCTCGAACTCATCGGCGCCACCGGCGAAACCGGCTCGTTCGCCCTCAGCTTCCGCGTGGAGAAGCACGCCGGATCCTGGTACGTCACGGGTTTCGACCTCAAGGCGTGACAACCGTCCTCGGTGGACTGTGGCCGTCTTCTACGGCTACGGCAGTCCATTGCCCGGGCGGCCAACCCGGCGTAGAGTTCATAATGCGGACACGTTGTCTCACCATTCGAGAATGATGGGGTTGGCCATGGCAGGGAAGGACGTGTACACCCACGGCCACGCCGAGGTCGTCGTCGCAAGCCACGCGGCGCGCACCGCGGCCAGTTCGGCGGCCTATCTCCTGCCCTTGCTCCGCCCGGGGCTGGACCTGCTCGACGTCGGCTGCGGTCCGGGCAGCATCACCGCCGACCTCGCCGAAGCCGTCGCGCCCGGGCGGGTGCGCGGAGTCGAAATCACCGAAGCCCCGCTCCCCGCCGCCCGGGCGAACGCCGCTCGGCGCGGGGTGTCCGTCGAGTTCGCCGTCGACGACGCGTACTCGCTCTCCGATCCCGACGACAGCTACGACGTCACCCACGCCCACCAGGTGCTCCAGCACCTGTCCGACCCCGTCGCCGCCCTCCGCGAACTGCGGCGCGTGACACGCCCCGGTGGAGTCGTCGCAGCGCGCGACGCCGACTACGGCGCGTTCCGCTGGTGGCCCGAGGACCCCCGCCTCGACGACTGGCAGGACCTGTACCGGGAGGTGGCCCGCGGCAACGACGCCGAGCCCGACGCCGGCCGGCGGTTGCTCGCGTGGGCCCACGAAGCCGGGTTCACCGAGGTCACACCGTCCGCTTCGGTGTGGTGCTACGCAACCCCGGAGGAACGCTCGACGTGGGGTGACATGTGGGCTGAGCGGATCCACTCGTCCGTCGGCAAGATGGCCCTCGAACGCGGACTGGCCACCCAGGCCGATCTCGACGCCATCGCCCAGGCGTGGCTGACCTGGGCGGACCACCCCGACGGCTGGCTGCTGATCCCCCACGGAGAAGTGCTCGCCCGCGCCTGACTGTGGAACCCCGGGCGCCGGCTGCGAGCGCCACGCTCGCTTGCGTCGGCGCACCGTGGCCGATGAACTGTACGGCGACCAGCGCGAACACGACGAGTGCGCGGAAGCCACCCGGAAACCGGCGCCGACGGCCGTGGGATGTCCCGCACGGAGACGAGCTCGCGACCGCCGGTGGCCAGCAACCCCATTGCGGCGTCTACTTCCCGAGCAAGGAGGCGCTGCTCCTGGAACCGGCTCGAAGCCACGGCCGACGCGTTGCGCACCCACCTGCCGGACCCGGCGCTGACCCCGGTCGGCGCGATGCTGACGATCCTCGACCCCGAACGGGACGTCCTCGCCACCGCCCTCGCCGCAGACGCCGACCGCGCGCTGGCGCAGTGTCGGCAGTTCGGCGACCTGATCCGCAACACCCCGTCGCTGCGGGCCTACCAGAGCGACATCGCCGACCGGTTCGTCGACATCGCCACCGAAGCACTCGCCACCCGGACCGGGCTGCACCCCGACGACCCGAACCCCAAGTCGCCGCGGCGGCACTCCTCGGCCTGTGGCGGATCCAGTTCCGCGTGGCCGGCGACGTCCGGCGGGCGGCCCGCCTGGCCGAAGCGGGACTCGCCACTTTCCCGGCACCACGCTGACCTGCCCACACGCCTACCGACCGCGAGGAACGCGGCCGGACGATCAGGAGTGCCGCAGGATCGCCCCGAATCCCTCCTTCAGGTCGACCCGCTCGTCCATGACCGTCACCGAGGCGCCCGACGCGAGCGCCGCCCACGGTACGGCTTCATCCGCCCGCTGCCGCCGTCCGTCCTCGACGCCGAACGCCGCCAACCCGTCGCGGTCCAGCGCGATTTCGCCGGCGTTGCGGCCGACCCAGACCTCGGCGTCGCCGGGGTCGCCGATCAACAGCGTGTCCACGTTGGCCTCGGCCAGCGCCCGGACGACCTCGGCCAGCCCGGTCACCGCGAGCCCGTCCTCCCGGCCCAGCCCGGTGCGGAAACTCCCGGCCAGCTCGTCCAGCACCTTCAGCCGCTCACCGGCCAGCACGGTCCGGATCTCCTGCTCCAGGTCCTCCCGCGAGCCCCCCGCGGCCCGGCTGCCGGCGTCCACTTCGCGGGTGACGTCCTGGATCGCCGTCGGCAGCTTCGCGTGCAACGCCCGGCGCGCCTGCACCTCCCCCACCAGCAGCACCAGCCCCGGGTGCAGCGCCGCGACCCGCTCGGCGACGTGTCCGGCGACGTCCTCCAGGTTCTGGTCACGGGTTTCCTCGACGTTGGCCTGCATCCTGCGGTGCGCCATCCCGCCGCCGCGCACCTTGTGCAGCGGCCAGTCCTCCCCCGTCACCGTCTCGGTGGCGACCTCGCGGCCCTCGCCGTCGTGGGTCACCAGGTCCGCGCCCCGGTGGTCCACCGTCACCAGCAGGTACGGGATCGACGGCGAGCCGTGCGAGAAGAACGGCAGCAGGTACGGCAGCGGCGAGACGCGCTCGACCTGGGTGGCCGGCGCGTCCGCGAGCCGCCGGTCCACCACGACCCGGCCCCCGGCGGCGACGACACCGCGCCCGCTCCGGCCGACCGGGGGCTCGCTGTCGCGGATCGCCGTCACGACCGCCTCGGCCGTCGCGTCGCCGGCCCCCTGCTCGCCGAGCCGAGCGGCGATCTCCCGCAGCTTCAGCTCGAGCTGCCGCTCCGCGTCCTCGGTGTCGTGCGAATCTTCGAGGAACACCGACGCGAACGGCCCTTCCGCCGCCAGCA
The DNA here is from genome assembly GCF_053586895.1 of Amycolatopsis sp. NPDC003731. Lineage (NCBI taxonomy): Bacteria > Bacillati > Actinomycetota > Actinomycetes > Pseudonocardiales > Pseudonocardiaceae > Amycolatopsis > Amycolatopsis sp. NPDC003731. Next base: position 111,867 of record NZ_JBSFNC010000008.1, read on the forward strand.
CAGCTTTTACCTGGTCCTCGTCCACAGTGCTCTCCTCGATCGTCGAACCGGCCAAACCACCGCCTTACCCGCCGGGTTCGCGAACAAACGGCGACAGGACAAATAGGTGACCCACCCCTGCCGACAGTGCAATTGTTGAAAATTCGTCCACAACCATGCACGAGATGACGATCAAGCAGCGGCGAACAGAGGAACGGGTGACGCCATCCCGGATCGCCACCGTCGCCGCTCACTTCGGGCGGGACGTCGCGTTCGGTACTGCGCTGGCCGCGGAAATGGTGGTGTGCTCCAGCTACACCGAAGCAGATCCACGAGGCGAGCGGTACTCGGCTGCGGCCTGCGTGTCCGGCAACGGTGTGCGCGGCCGGGTCGGCATGCTGCTCGACTACGAGAGAGCCTTCCCCGAGCCCAGTCTCGGCCTCGCCGTCGACGGGCCGAATCATCGCCTGCTTGTGTGCGGGCCGTCGAAACCAGGTGGTTTTCGTCTGCGCCAACCAAGCCGGGGTGCTGAACGGAACCCGGTTCCCGGGTTCGGCCGAAATCGACGTCGCAGCGGAAATTGCGGCGGTGCGCGACGTCCGCGACCACCTCGGGGAACGGAAGGCCACTACGCCGAGCGTCGCTTGATCCGGCTCAGCAAAGCGTCGAAGGCCAGGAACACCACCAGGCTCGCGCCGACGAGCGGCAGGACCCACGCCAGCACCGCGACTCCGAGCAGCGTCACGATCAGCGGCGCGCCGGCCAGCTGCCGCCACACCGGGCGCGGCAACGACGCCCACCGCCCCTTGTACGGGTTGTGGATCCACCACATGCGGTACCCGAGCGCGAGCAGGACGAGCGTCGCGACCGCGACCAGCGCGAGGACGATCTGGTTGGCCAGGCCGAACAGCGTGCCGGTGTGGAACTCGGTGGCCAGTGCGCTGAGCTTCGCCGGCAGCGAGTATTCGCTCCAGGCGATCCGCTCGGTCACCTCCGCCGTGTAGGGATCGATCGCGACCGCGCCGCGGTGGACCGGCAGTCCTTCCTCGATCTCGGTGACGGTGTACGGCGCTTCCGGCCGGGGCGGTACCGAAACGGCCAGCTCGCCGCTCAGTCCCGCGGCCTCGGCGGCCGCCACCGCGCGGTCGAGGCCGATCGGCCCGGCGCCCGGCCGGACCGGCACCGGCGCCGCCGTGAGCACAGGGGCCCGCAGGTGGACCGGGTCGGCCGCCGCGTCCGCGCGACCACCCGCGAACTGGCTCATCGCCAACCCGGTGACCGCCACCGCCAGCAGCCCCGCCGTGAGCCACAGGCCGGCGGCACCGTGGATCGCCCGCAACCGCGTCCACCCCGTCTTGTCCCGAGTGGACGGCACGAGCACCTCGCGCAGCGGACGTTTCCGGCGCGTGCGGGCCAGCCACAGCACCAGGCCACCCACGGCGACGAGGGGAACCCAGCTCGCGGCGAGCTCGGCGTAGAGCCGGCCCGGCGCGCCCAGGTGCAGATCGCCGTGCAGCCGGCGCAGCCACGTGTTCGCGGGCAGCCGGTTCTCGACCGTGGTCAGCTCGCCGTTGATCAACCCGGTGTACGGGTCGACGAACACCGTGCGGTCGGTGGTCCCGGCCGGACCGGGAACCGCCAGCACCACACGGGTGGTGCGGTCGGGAGCGGGCGGGGTCAGGACCGACTCGAGCGTCCCCTCCGGGTGCGCCGTGAGGGCCGCACGGACCTGCTCGGAGAGAGGGCGCGGCGCGGCGCCGACCTGGTTCACGTGCAGGTCGGACCGGTAGAGGCTGTCGTGGATCTGCGGGCTGAACACGTAGACGAGCCCGGTCAGGCACAGCACGGCGAGGAAGGGCGCGACCACGATACCGGCCAGGAAGTGCAGCCGCCGGGCGACGAGCTGGAGGACGGTGCTCAGGCGCGGCCGCGGGGACGGACGGGCGGCCCGGTGCGAGGGAACGGTGGAGGTCGAGGACAAGGCGGCTCCCGCGCGGCTGGAAGAGGCGGTCAACGGACGTCGATGGGCTGCTTGACCGTCTGCGTGCGGCCGTCTCCGGCCCGCAGCGTCAGCGCGAGCTCCCACCGGCCGGGGCCGGGCGCGCTGCCCTGCCCCGTCCAATAGGTGGTCCCGGCGCGGTCCAGCGGCACCGGTGCGGGGCCCAGTGCGGCGGTCACCATCGTGCCGGCGCTCTGCGGCCCCACAACCGACACGCGCACGTCCAGCCGGCCGGCCGCCGGGATGACGACGAGGTCCAGCGCGCCGGTGTCGTACGCGAGGCGGGTCGGCGCGGCCTGTTGCCGGATCGCCGGCGGGGCCTGGCCCGGCGAGCCCTGCGCGTGCGCGCTCTGGCCGGGGTCGAGCGCGAGCAGCGTCGCCGTGGCCACGGTGAGCACGACCGCCGCTCCCGCCACCGCGATGATCCGGCCGCCGAGCGGCGCCTTCGCCCGAAGGCGGGAAAGGAGCCACGCGAAGACGGCCAGCACCGCCGCCAGCGCGAGCGATCCGGCCGGCAGCCAGCCGAGACGGTGCCCGAGCCACACCTGGGCGGTCCCCGCGACGGCGAGCAGCGCCGCGCACCCCGCCACCGACGTCGCGAACCGGGACACCGGGTGCTGCTGGCGGGCGACCGGGTAACGCAGGAGCAGCAGGCCACCCGCCGGCACCGCGAGCGCGACGAGGAGCGCGATGTCCGCGGCGAGCGCGAGCGGAGACGGCGCGCCGGCCGGCCGGGGATCGGCGAAGGTCCAGGTGGCGAGAAGCGCGGACGCGCAGCCCAGCACCGCCGCGCCGCGCAGCCGCCGGTCGGCGACGGTGGTCGCCGGCGGGCTCTTCACCAGCAACAGGAGACCCAGCGTGGCGGGCACGAAGGTGGCCAAGCGGGCGAGCAACGCTCTCCCCGCGCCGGACTCGACGGCGCCCGCCACCAGCCGCGGGTCGAACGCGGCGCGCCACGGCACCCACGCCGCGTACGGCCCGACCGACGCCAGGACGACCAGCGTGCCGCCGGCGGCCAGCCACCAAGCGGTCGTGATCAGCCGCCGGACGGCCCGGGCCCGCACGGCGGCGGGCCCGATCGCCGCGACGAAGAACGCGAGACCGGCGAGCACCACCATCGCCGCGACCGCGAGCGTCCGCGCGGTCAGGTGGACGGCTGCCACGACCGGGTCGCGCACCGTCTCGATCTCGGGCACACCATCGGGCCGGATCGGGTACGACACGTCGAAGGTGAAGGAACCGCTGATCGGCTCCAGCCGGCTCGACGGCACGGTCCACGCCACGGCGTAGGTGCCTTCGTGCCGCTCCGCGGGCATGGGCACGGAGAGCGCGTCCTCCCGGCCGCCCGGATGGGACGGCCGGGTGAACACCACCTGGCTGCCGTCGGGGTCGAGGACGCGCACGGTGGCCAGCGCGGCCGGCACCGGCCGGTCGAACGTCAGCACGACGGCGTCCGGCGACTTGACCACTTCGGTGCTGCCCGGCGACGTCGTCACGAGCACCGGGTCGCCCGTCGCCGCCGGGGTCGCGCCGAGCAGCGTGCCCCAGCAGGCGGCGACCAGCAGCACGAGCGCGACGACCCGCCCGGCCCCGGCGCGCGGCCGCGGGACCACGGCCCGGGGACGCTCTTTCACGGCCGTCATTCGACGCCGACCTCCGTGCGTTCGGGCTCGGGTGCCGCGGCAGGTGCGCGCAACCGGCGGCGGTGCGCCCGGTACCCGACCACCGCGATCACGACGAGCGCGAGGCCGAACGCGCCCCACAGCACGGCGAAGGGCGGACCACCGGCGGTCTGCGGCAGCTGGTCCACGGACACCGCGGGGTCGTCGGCGACCGGGACCGGTTGCTGCGCACCGGCTTCGGCTGCGGGAGCGACGGGCCCGGCGCCGAAGGTGATCGCCGGCGCCGGCGAAGTCGTCTGGTTCCAGTGCGCGACCAGGCCGTTGGCGAAGGTCTGCGTCGCTTCGAAGAGCAGCCGGCCGTCGGCGGGCAGCGGGCCCATGGTGACGAGGAACTGCTCGAACTGCCTCGGGGCGACCGCGCCGCCTTCGACGACGAGCGTGTCCGCGGCCTCGCGGACCACCTTGCCGCCGACCTCGATCGGCGGGGTCAGCGGCCGCGGGCGGACGGTGACGGTCCAGCCCGGCGCCGGGTCGACCTTGACGTAGGCGATCGGCGGGGTCGGCGGGAAGCGGAGTTCGAGCCGGGTGGACTTCGTGTCGGTCCGCTCGTTGGCCAGCCGGAAGGCGAAGGTGTGCGTGCCGCCGCCGTCGACGCGATCGGGCACGATGGACACCTGGGCCGCCGCGGGCGGGGCCAGTGCCAGGACGCCCAGCACGGCCGTGAGCAACGCCGGAAGACTGCGGATCATTCTTCGGTGGGCCATGGGGTCTCCTCCGGCGGTGAGGTCCGGGGCCCGGCGCGAAGCCCGGCCCCGGACCACCACCGCGTGTGTCAGCAGGCGGACTGGGCGAGGGGGTTGAGCTGCCGGCAGGTCAGCTGCGACCGCCAGCTCCCCTGGTTCTGCTGGACCCAGCCGTTGTAGACCAGCGGAACGGCCAGCACGCCCTGGCCGCCGTAGCCGGCCTTCCCGGCGATCGAACCGTCCATTTTGGTCGTCGACGTCGGGTCGAGCGTCAGCTGGCCCGCGACCTTCGCGTCGTCGATGTTGCCGTCACCGTTCGGGTCGACGTCGATGATCTGCATGACGTTGGCGAACTTGTTCGACACGTAGCCGTAGTAGCCGCCGCCCTTCTTGGCCCCGAAGTTGATGCCGTGGCAGCCCGCCGCGCACGGCAGGTCCTTGACGATCTTGTCGGTCCTCGGGTCGATGACGCTGACCGTCTGGGACAGCACGTTCGCCGCGAGCATCGCCTTGCCGTCCGGGGTCACCGGCAGCTGGATCGTCAGGCCGCCGAACGGGGCGCCGGCCTTCGGGCCGTCCTGCGGGCTGTAGTTCGCCCACAGGTCGATCGTCTTGCTGTGCACCTTCTGCCCGTTGTCCACGCAAGCGGGCGCCGCCAGCGAAACGCAGGTGATCGATTCGCCGGTGAAGTCCGCCGTGTAGAACTTCGAGGAGTCCGGGGTCATGCTGGAGGCGATCGGGAACTGGCCCGTCTTCTCGGTCCGGACGGTTCCGGTCGGCAGGTCGATCACCGACGCGTTGTTGGTCAGCACGTTCGGGGTGACGACGGTCTTGCCGTCCGAACTGGTCCAGTGCGCGTGCGGGTGCCGGACCTCACCGGTCGGGCTGACGGTGATCTTCCGGAGCACGTTCGTGCCGCCCGGCGCAAGTTCGACGACCTCGTTGCCGGCGTTGATGCCGATGACGAGCTTGTCGCTGCCCGGCTCGGTCATCACGTGCGCCGGGTTCTGGCCGACCTGGGTCTGCCGGACGAACTCGCCCGTTTCCCGGTCGAACACGTCGACCTTGTTGGAGAACCACTCCGTTTGGTAGAGGTACTTGTAGTCCTTATCGGTCCACATGTTGTGCGGGTTGTTCATGTTGATCGACGGCGCCCCGATCTTGCGGTCGACCGTCCAGTTCGTGACGTTGACCTTGGTCGCCGAGCCGACCGCCTTCTTGCCGGCCCACTCCTCGACCTCGGTGTCGACCCACACCTCGCCGACACCCGGCGTCGCCGGGAGCTGGTTGCCCTTCGACAACGTCTTCGGGTACGAGAACTTCTTGTCGAAGTAGGCGTCCAGGTTCGGGATCAGCACCGGGTTGCCCGCGGCGTCGTACTGCAGGATCGGCACCGGCGGCTGGATCGCGTCGAACTTGTTCTCCGCGTCCGGCTTGAACTGCTGCCAGTTGTTCGGGTTGGTGATGTTGAAGAAGGTGTTCACCAGCCGGTTGACGATGTCGGAGTTGGTCGGGACGACGAGGTTGCGCGAGTTGATCATCGACGCCTTGCCGAAGTCGAGGCCGATGGTGAGCGGGTCGTCGACCACGACGGCGCCCAGCATGTACGGGGTCACCATGTCGGTGAAGGCGTACAGCCCGGGCTCGGTCAGCTGGATCGACCGCTGGCCGAACATCGCCCCGCCGGGCATGTCGTAGGGGAAGCCCTCCGCGCCTTCGGGCGCGATCAGGCCCATCGGGTCGCGGGCGCCGGTCGACTCCTTCGGGTCGACCACGAAGTTCACCGTCACGGGCGGCCCCTTGACGGCGAACTTGGCGAGGTCGTTCAGCGCGCCCTGCAGGTCGAGGCCGATCGGCAAGGAGTTGAGGTTGAGCGGCTGGTCGGCGTGCATCGTGGTCAGCTGCTGGGCGAACTGCCCCAGCAGGTTTTCCGCCTTCGCCGCCGCCGGCGCCGCCTGCCGGTTGGCCGCCCCGATCGACTTCACCGCGGACAGGGTGCTGTCGAGGTTCAGCGCCTTCCCCAGCTCACCGCCGAGCGAACCGAGCAGCGGGACCTGGTCGAGCAGATTCTGCGTCAGGTTGCCGACCGCGCCGGCGAGGTCGGAGTTCAGCAGGCTGGACAGTTCACCGCCCGTCGTGAGGCCGCCCAGCGTGCCGAGGCGCGGCAGCTCGGCCACGGCCAGCGACTGGTCTCCGAACAGGTTCAGCCCGGAGTCGAACCACTTTCCGTTGTCGTCCTTCATGTGGAACGTGATCGGCACCGGGCCGACCCCGATCGGCTGCTGCGCCGAAGCCGGGACCGCGGCCACCGCGGAGGCGCCGAGGGTGGCGACCGCAAGGGTGACCGTGACCGCCGACCTGGCCCGACGCGGCCTCGTGCGTGCTCCCGGCGGAGCTTGTGGGGACATGAGCTTCCTTTCGGTATCTGTTCGACCCGGCGGAATACAGGCCGTCCGGACGAAGGAAAGTGAATCACGGACTTCGCGTTCGATTCCGGTTTTCTCTGTTAACTGGACGTGAAATAGTCGTCCCCGAAATCAGGCTGCCCGGTGAGGAATTGCGTCGATAAAAGGCGACCAAGTGTTTGTCTTTGATAGTTCCCTGGTTCAGCCGAGCAGACCGAACACGGTGCACAGCAACGGTCCGAGCAGGCCACTCGAATCGCATTCCGGAACGGGCGGCGGCGCGGGTTCGGTGACCGGGGGTTCGGACGGTTCCGGCGGGGATGGTGAAGACACGGGTGGCGGCGCAGAAGACGGCGGCAGCGGCGGCTCCCCCGTCGGCGGGTATTCCCCGGTCGGCAGCGGTGGGTATTCCCCGGTCGGCACCGGCTGCCCGGGCGCTCCCGGTGACGTCGTGACCGCGGGGACCCGGCCGGCCGCAACCGGACGGCCGGGCAGGACGGGATCCGGTCCGGGTACCGGAATCGGCGCTGTCGGCGCCGCGGGAACCGGGCCGGACGGCGTGGTGGCGGGCGCGGCAGGCGGCGGCGTCCGCGGAGCGGCGACCTGGGTCACCCCGGGTCGCGGCACGTCGCCGAGGTGACCGGCCACCGTCCACAGTGCCCAGCCGCAGGACGCGGCCGCGAGCAGGGCGGCCGCCCAGGTACCGATTTTCGTCGTCGTCGCAGGCATCTCAGAGGTCCAGCACCAGCTTCCGGCCGCACGAGCGGGACACGCAGATCATCATGGTTTCGTTCGCCGCCCGCTCGTCGCCGGTGAGCAGGGAATCGCGGTGGTCGGGAAGCCCGCCGAGCACCGGGGTCTCGCAGGTGCCGCACGTGCCCTCGCGGCACGACGACAGCACCGGCACGCCGGCGTCCTCGGCCACCTCGAGGATCGAGCGGTCGGCGGGCACGGTCAGCGTCAGCCCCGACCGGGCGAGTTCGACGTCGAAGCCGGCCGCGACCCCGGTGCTCTCCTTTGGCGAGAACCGTTCCAGGTGCAGTTCGAGGTGCGGCAGCGCGGCGCAGGCCTGCTCCGCGACGGCCAGCAGCGGCTCGGGCCCGCAGCAGTAGACCGCGGTGCCGGCGGCCGCCGCGCCCAGCACCCCGGGCACGTCGGGCAGTCCCGCTTCGTCCCGCGGCCACAGCACCACCCGGTCGCCGTGCTCTTCCCGCAGCCGCGCGGCGAAGGCCATCGACGAGTGCGACCGCCCGCCGTAGAGCAGCCGCCAGTCGGTGCCCGCCGCGTCGGCGGCCGCCAGCATCGGCAGCAACGGGGTGATGCCGATCCCGCCCGCGACGAACAGGTACCGATCGGCCCGCACGAACGGGAAGTTGTTGCGGGGACCGCGGATCCGGACCCGGCTGCCGGGGAGCAGCGTGTCGTGCACGAAGGCGGATCCGCCGCGCCCGGCGCGTTCGCGGAGCACGGCGACTTCCAGCACCGAGCGGTCGCCGGGATCGCCGCACAGGGAGTACTGGCGGACGAGGTCCGGCCGCAGCAGCAGGTCCACGTGGGCGCCCGGCGCCCACGGCGGTAACCGGTCCCCCGTTGCCGCCGATCGCGTCGATGTCCGCCGCCGCGCGCGACGCCCAGTGGATCAGCCGCCGCACCGTCTGCGCCGGGCAGGACACGTTGGTGCAGAACA